>JAPKDO010000161.1 GCA_028822535.1 Acidimicrobiales bacterium | reverse complement strand
GAGCCGGGACCTCGGGCGAGGTCCGCTTCTCGTCCGAGGCCGAGATCGACGTCGAACGCCTCGGAGCACACCTCGATGCCACCGTCGTCGAGGAGGCGCCGGGCGAGTACGTGGTCCGCGGCAGCGACCACCCCAAGCTCGCCGCCGAACTCACCGGTTGGCTGGCGAACCACGACCTCGCCCTGGGCGACCTGCGAGCCGGCCGTCATCGGTTGGAGGACGTGTTCCTCCGACTGACCGCCGACGACGGTGGCGACACCCGATGAGCGCGCTCCTCGCCCAGTTCCGTATCGAGTGCACGCTCACACTCCGCAACAAGGAATCGCTGTTGTTGACGATGGGCATCCCGGTCGGGCTGCTCGTGTTCTTCTCGCTCGTCGACGTGTTGCCGGTCGACTCGGTCGTCCCCTCGGGTGGCGATGCCGTGGATGCGCTCGCGCCGCGGATCCTTGCGCTCGCGATCATGTCGATGGCGATGACCGGCCTGGCCATCGCCACCGGGTTCGAACGCAGCTACGGCGTCCTCAAGCGGCTGGGCACCACGCCACTCGGACGGCCACGACTGCTCGCGGCCAAGATCGCCGGCGTCGTCGCCATCGAGGTCGTGCAGGCCGCAGTGCTCGTCCCGGTCGGGCTCGCGCTCGGTTGGCGCCCGTCGTTCTCGGCGCTTCCGTTGATCGGTGCCGTGGTGCTCGGCACCACCGCGTTCGCCGGGCTCGGGCTGTGGATGGCCGGCACACTCCGCGCCGAGATCACCCTCGCCCTCGCCAACGGGTTGTATCTGCTGTTCTTGTTGCTGGGCGGGTTCCTCATTCCGCTCGACGAGTTCCCCGGCCCGCTCCGCACCATGGCACAGGCGTTGCCCGGTTCAGCGCTGACCGACCTGGTCACCGCCGCCTTCACCGACGGCACCGCGCCCGGACGTGCCTGGATCGTCCTCGCGGCTTGGGCGGTCGCCATGCCACTCGTCGCAGCCCGGACCTTCCGTTGGGCCCCGAACCGCTGACCGCCTCCAAGACTCTGGGTCCGGTAGTGGACGCCTGAACGTCGACTCAGGTGCCCAGAAGCCGGCGTGCGGTGGGGTGGGCGGCGGGTCAGAGGAGGGCGAGGATCTTGGCGACGGTGCGGGCTGCCTCCCCACCGTCCTCGAGGGCGATGTCGAGTGCACGGGGGACATCGATGTCGTCGAGGAGCGCTTCGCATGCGGCGGTGACCGCGGCATCGGACCCGCCCGGCCGTGCGGTGGCGGACCAGAGGGCCTCGAGCTTCTCCTCGGCCGCGGCCAGATCGCCGTGGTCGAAGTCCCAGGTCTCGCGCCAGGGACGATCGAGGATGTGAAGCCGGAGCGCCTGCGGTGCATGGTCCTGCAACAGGTCCATGACGAAGACCAGATTGCCCGTCGACTTGGCGACCTTCTCGCCACCCTTGGTGACCGTGCCGACGTGCATCCACGAACGACTGAACGGCGACACGCCCGTCGCGGCTTCGACCATGGCGTTCTCGTAGGCGTGGTGGGGATAGGCGAGGTCGGCACCGCCGGCGTGCACGTCGATCGACAGGCCGAGCAGCGTCGTGGCCATGGCGGCGCACTCCACGTGCCAGCCCGGACGACCGGGTCCCCACGGGGACTCCCAGGACGGTTCGCCCTCGGTGGAGGCCTGCCACAACGCAGCGTCGAACGGGTCGTCCTTCGCGGGGTCATCGACCCGCCCACCTCGATCGTCGTACACGCGCAGGGCATCCTCCCGGGACAGGCCCGACGCCGTGTGGAGGTCGCCGGCCCGGAAGAAGACCGACCCGTCGCGCTCGTAGGCGGCGCCCCGGTCGAGGAGCGCCCGAGCGAGGAAGATCACGTCGGTCACGTAGTCGCGTGAGGCCGGTTCGAACGCAGGTCGCTGGACGCGCAGCTTGCGCATGTCGTCCTCGAACTGGAACGTCTGCTGCGTGGCGAGGGCCTGCCACGTCGTCCCCTGCTCGCCGGCAGCACGGAGCAACTCGTCGTCGATGTCGGTGATGTTGCGCACCACCTGCACCTCGATCCCCACATGCTCGAGCACCCGGGACAACGCGTCGACCCACACGAACGTGGCCGCATGGCCGATGTGGGTCGTGTCGTAGGGGGTGATCCCGCACACGTAGATGCGGGCGCGCCGCAGCGCAGGGAGCGGAGACGAGCCGAGTCGGAGCAGCACGCCGTCAGGCTACGGGGCGGCGGTCACTCCGCCGCGGGTGCGATGGTCACGCTCACCGAGGTCTCACCGTCGGAACCGAAGATCGACACGCTGACCTGGTGGTCCGAGTCGGTGAACTGCGCGCCACCGTTGAAGTCGTCGCCGCTCGTGTTCTCGTAGCGACCTTCGGTCTCATAGCCCTCGGACTCGTACTGGTCGACGATGTCCTCGAAGACGTCAGCTGCGTCGCCGTCCGCGGTGCCGAACGCCGTGTAGATCGTCTGGTCGCCGTCGCTCTGCTTGGAGTTCGACTGCGGGCTGAAACCGTCGGGGAGCGGAACGTCGGGGAAGTCATCGGGGAGCTCGCCGTCGGTGCTGCTGTCGAGGCTGAACTCGCCGTCCTCGCCCTCGATCTTGACATTGCCTTCGTCGTCGACCGAGAAGGATCCTTCGTCGTTCTCGAAGGAGAAACTGCCGTCGTCGTTGATGTCGGCCTCGCCGCCGCCGGCCGACTGCTCGATGGCCTCTTCGGCCAGCTTCTCGGCCGCCTCGCCGCACGACGCGAGGGCGAGCATCGCCACAACAGAAAGGAGAAGGAAGGAAGGGATTCGCCGCATCAGGGGTCCTTTGTCCGATGTCTGGCAGCCGCCCGCTGCGGTCCGCCATCGCCTCCCCCGACCGTAGTGCAACGGACGGCAGACTCGCGATGTGCCAGACCACGCCGACGCCGGTCACAACATCGGGACGCAGTCGGAGGGATCCCTCCACGCTGCGCTCAAGATGCACGTGAGCCAGCCGGGCGACCGGTTCGAGGTCCCCATGCGCGGCTTCGTCGTCGACGTGGTCCGAGGCGACACGATGATCGAGGTACAGACCGGCGGGTTCGCCTCGATGGGCCGCAAGCTCGATCACCTGCTCATCGACTACCACGTCCACATCGTCCACCCGATCGCGGTCGACTCGTGGATCCACCGGCTCGACCGACCGACACGCAAGTCCCCCAAACACGGCTGCCTCCACGACGTCTTCGGCGAACTCGTCTCGGTGCCCACGTTGCTCGACCACCCGAACCTCACGATCGAGGTGTTCCTCGTGCGGGTCGACGTGGTGAAGGTCGAGGACCCGGCGATGCGACGCCGACGCGGCGGATGGCGGACGGTCGACCGGAGGCTGCGCGAGATCGTCGACACCCACGGTCTGCGCACGACCGACGACCTGGTGGCCATGCTCCCCGACGGGCTCCCGGACGAATGGACGACGAAGGACGTCGCCACCCTCGGCGGGCTCCCCCGCCGCACCGCACAGCAGATGGCCTACGTGCTGAAGGCGAACGAGCGCGCCGTCGAGGTGCGGCGCGACCGCGCCGGCGCCCACTACGTGCTGCGCTGACCCAGGCCCGGGATCAGCCGGCGGGTTCCTTGGGCGCCGGGCCCGACTGATCGAACACGCGCTGCACGTCGTCGACCGTGAGCGGTTCGGGTCCCTCGACCGACGCGACGTTGCCGTCGTCGTCGAGCACGACGCGGCGGGCGGTGATCCCGTGATCCTGCTTCGCCGACCAACGGAAGAAGATGAAGACGATGCACACCCACAAGAAGACGCCACCGCCGAGCTTCATGATGAGTCCGGCCGCCTGCTGGTCCGACGTGACGCCGATTCCCCACAGGCGAGCGGGCTTGTCGTACGCCTCGTAGAGCACGCCGTCGGCGAGCGCGAGCCACGCTGCCGGGATGGTCGGCACGATCGACGTGAGGAAGAGGTGGATGCACTGCGACGGCGGGTTGATCCGAAGTTCGGGGAGCGGGGACACGACCGGCATCCACACGGCGAGCGCGGTGATCACGACGACGGTGTGCAGCCCGTAGTGGAGGAGGCCGTTCTCGACCGATGCGTTGACGACGCCCGACCAATGAGTCCCGAGTTGGACGGCGTTGAAGACGAGCGCCGCAGGGATGGGCCGGGCCAGCTTCAAGAACGCCCGTCCGACACGGCCGTCGCCGATCACGATCCTGGCCAACCACTCGGGTGTCGCCTTGAGCATCACCGGCGGGATGATGAAGGTCAACAGCATGTGCTGGAGCATGTGGACCGAGTAGAGGTACTCCTCGGAGATGTCGTGCATGGGCCAGTCGGCGGCGATCCACGTGAGCACGATGCCGAGTGTGAACCAACGCTTCTGCGCCGGTGTCACGACGGGCGTCCCGGCCGGGACGAGCCGGGGTCCGAGCGATTTGGCGGCGAACACGTAGAGCCCGACGAGCCCGGTCAGCAGGATCCAGACCTCCGGGTGCGGCTGCCACCGGAAGTAGTCGGGCTCCGACACGGCCCCGGTCTGCGCGATGACGGCCAGCACATGCACGGCAGCGAGCCTACGACCGGGGGTCCTGGGACCCCCAGTCGCGCTGCCCGATCGAGCCCTGTCCGCTCGAAGCCCTGTCCGCTCGAAGCCCTGGCCGTTCGCGCGTCAGCCGGTGAAGCGAGGGCTCCGTTGCGTCGGCGTCGCCGGAGGTGCGACGGGTGTACCGGGGGTCACCGGGTCGGCCGGGCTCTCGGGGCTGGCGGGACTCTCGGGGCTGGCGGGACTCTCGGGGCTGGCCGGGCTCTCGGGGCTGGCCGGTGCGGTGGCGACGTCGAGCGTGAGTGCCGCCGTCTGGTCGGTCGGGTCACCGACGTCGTCGCCGATCAGGTTCTCCACCGAGATCGGGATCGTCGTGCGACCGGCGGGCAGGACCAGCACCGCCGTCCGGATCGCGGTCGACCCGACCTCGAGGTCGCCGACCGCGCACTCGAGTCGTGTCGCGTCCTGTTCGCCGATCTGGCAGTTCCCGTCCACGAGCGTGGCGCCGGCGGGCAACGGCATCGTCACGAGCGCCGCACCCACCGGGTTCGGTCCGTGGTTGGCGACCTCGACCACGATCTCGACCCGGGCGCCGGCGACCGGTGCCGCGGGAGACGAGGCGACGTCGAGCGCCAGGTCGGTCGAGTGGATCTCGCTCCACTGGTCGATGAGCTCGTCGGTCGTCAGCTCGATCTCGATCACCGGATCGCCCTCGCCCACGAGCTGGCCGTCGACCACCTCGCCGTTGGCATGGATCGGTAGCCGCACGACCGCCCAGTCGTCGTGGGACTCGAACTCCTGGGAGACGGGATCGGCACAGACGCCCTTCCGGTCGACGCGTTGGTTGAGCCAGGAGTTGACGATGGGCACCGTGTCCTGCCGACCGTCGTCGTCCCAATCGATCGGAGCGTCGAGGGCCGTCTGTACCGCGCCACCGCACTCGGGGAGGTGGTGGATCAGTCGGTGCGCCTGATCGCTCGCATCGAGCACCTGACCGTCGACGAGAGCCGCCTCGTCGATGGAGGGAAGCGGCGCGTCCGCCCGATTGTCCCCGGGGTCGGCGGGCGTGTCGCGCGCCGGCGAGAAGTCGATGAGCCCCCCGCCCTGGCCCACCAGTGGGATGGCGAACTGGTGGTCGTAGTTCATGATGCTGATGTAGTTCGGCTTGCGGTTCGCGTTGTCGGCGCCACCGTGACGCAACCCGAGGTTGTGTCCCATCTCGTGCATGACCGTGCCGGCGTCGCGCTGGTAGACGATGCCGTCGGCGCCCGGCAGGTTCGCCTGACCGCCCTTGTCGTTGTCGGGATACGTCGCTGCCGAGATCTGGTAGCGGAACGCCCATCGACGGTTCGGGTCGAAGTTCGATTCCTTCGCTGCGAGGAAGTCGTCGGTCGCCGCCCCGGTGATCGCTCCGGCCGGGAGTTCGTTCGCTCCCGTGACCGAGTCGTCGAGCGTGATCGCCGCATCGGACTGGCAGTCGGGGTCGAGCTCGTCGGAGAGCCCGTCACCGTCGTTGTCGATGTCGTCCTCGCACGGCCACGGCGTACGGGAGGTCTCGCGGCCCAGCCCCTGGCTGTTGGTGTAGGACCCGATCCGGTCTCCAGCGATGTCGTCCCAGTGCCACATGCACTCGGGGTCCTCGCCGTCGACCAGGTCCCAGCCCTCCTCGTCGTTGTCGATCCCGTCGGTGCACATGTCCACCGGGTTCGACGCCTCGTACCGGGTCGGGTCGTAGGTCCCTTCCGCCAGGGGAGGCGTCGCGAGGTCGACGTCCATGTGGAGGTCGATGCCGGGGAGACCGTCGGGGTTCGGGGTGCCCCCGGCGTCGACGGGGGCGGCGGCGAACGCCTGGATCAGTCGTTCGACCGCTCGGGTCGGGAGCTGCCTCCCGGCCTGATGGTCGACCTCCCAGAAGAGATCCTTGTGATCGATGTCGGCGCCCCACTCGGGCAACGGGAGATCGATGGTGTCGTCGCCGTCGGCGTTCAGGCCGTACGTCTCCCAGCTGTCGAGCAGGCCGTCGCCGTCGCGGTCGTTCGTCTCGGACCACACCCCGATGTCCCAACAGACCTCGACCGCCTTGTCGCCGGTGCCGGTCGAGCAGTTGACCGGCCACACAGCGTCACCCGTCCACCGGCCCGTCTCGGGGTCGACCCGCAGTTCGATCGACGTCTCGATCCCCGGCCCGGTCGTCAGGCGCTCGGTCGGGGCGTCGGGTCCGTCGTCGTCACGGATCTCGAACGACACGAGGATCGGGTCGGCGCCGAGTGACGAGCCGCCGACCGTCCAGAACGGCTCGATCTCGGGTTGATCGGTGGCCTGGTCCTTCGTCGTGCCGTAGGCGTCGCCCACGAATGCCTCGACATAGAGCTCGGGCGCGGCCTCGATGTCCGTGCCGATGGCCTCGACCCGGGTGATGGTCAGGGCGACCGGCACGTCGGTCCGCTCCTCGACCACGAGGTCGATGCAGCCGGGCTCCCCGACATTGTCGACGGCGTCGATGCCACGGCCACACAGTTCGTGGGTTCCAGCCGTGGCGAACGACGTCTCGAGCAGTCCGGTCTCGTCGACCGAGTCGAACGCGCCGTCCAGCGCCTCCATCGGCTGCCACGGTCCGCCATCGAGGCTCGCCTCGGTCCCGGCGATCACCGATCCGCCGGTGTCGCGATCGTGCACCCGCGTCGTGAACGCCACGTTCTGGTCCGTCTTCGCCGGGCTGGGACCGACCGCGAGCGCCGGGGCGCTGGGACCGGCCGTGTCCGTGCTCCCGGCCTCGCCGTCGACCTCCACGAGGAAGACCTCCTCGCCCACCGCGTCGGTCTTGGACACGAACGCCAACGTGTCGTCGTCGACGGCCACGAGGAAGCGCGGCGAGAGTGTGAAGTCGTCGGCCACCAGCACCGTGCCAGCCGGCGTGCCGTCAGTTACATAGAGGGCGACGCCGTTCCGAAAGAACAAGACATCGCCGACAGCGGTCAGGTCCTGGATGCCGCCCGTGAGCCCCAGCGCGTCCAGAAGGCCGGTGTCCTCGGTGCCCTCGGGCGTGCCGTCGCTCGTCCAGAGCGAGGGTCCGGCGCTCCCGAACCACACCTCACCGCGGAAGGCAGTGCCCCAGCCGTACCCGAAGTCCGGACCCGGCGTCACCTCGATCAGGCGCGTGCCGGCCGGTGTCCCGTCGGTCGCCCAGAGTTCCTGGCCGCTCTCGTCGTTGCGGGCGGGGAAGTACATGGTCCCGGCGACCTCGGTGAAGATCGGGGTCGCCTTCCGCTCGACGAAGTCGTTGTCCTCCTCGTCGCGGATCAGCGATTCGCCGGCACCGGGGTTCACGTCGGCCAGGCGCATCGTCCCGGCCTGCGTGCCGTCGGTGACCCAGGGCTCGGAGCCCGTGGATCCGTCATCCATGAAGAACACGGCCTTCTGCGCCGAGGAGAACGGCGTCAGGTGCTGGACCGTGCTCTCGCCGTCGGGCTCGAACTCGCCGACCGGCGCGGCCGAGTCGGTGTCGCCGAGGTAGAGGTTCTCGTCGTCACCGTCCGCAGTCGCGAGGAACACGTAGGTGCCGTCGCCCAGCGGGGTGAAGGATCTCGGGTTGCTGGACTCCGCATCGTCGGTGAGGTCGACGAGCAGGTTCGTTCCGTCGCTGGTCCCGTCGGTGACGTGCGGCTCCCGCCCGCCGGCCGTGTTGCCGTCGAAGACGATGTACGGGGCGGCCGGCGCGGGGATCGTGGTAAGTTCGAAGGGCTCGAGGTCGACGGTGAAGTCGAAGGTGTTGTCCACCAGGTCGATCGGATCCGAGATGCCTGGCGTCCGGTACAACTCGCGTCCCTTGGTCCGGTTCTCCTGACCCTGGAAGTAGAGGGCACCGTCCATCGTCGTCGTCATCGAGTGGTCGAGCGTCGAGCGCACGCCGTCGGTGCTGCATCCGCTGCCCAGGTCGTCGACGAGGTAGGGCATCCCGTCCTCCGTCGCGCTGTAGAGCTCGTAGCCGAAGCCGTCGGGGCACAGGATGTGGGCGTCGGCGGCGAAGTACACCTGGCCGCCCGCGACGAAGGGGATCGACGGGTTGCCGTTCGTGCCCGCTGCCACGTCGAGCGGCACGACCGTGTACGTCGGCGACGCAGCGCCGGCGGACGGCACAGGCGCCACCGCTCCGGTCACGGCGACGGTCGACGCGACGAGCGCGAGGAGCGCGAGGACGAGGAGCAGATGGCGGGGGGTACGGGCGGTCTGGTCGCGCATGCAACCACGACGATGAACCATC
>JAPKDO010000507.1 GCA_028822535.1 Acidimicrobiales bacterium | reverse complement strand
ACGGAAGATTCGCGGGCAGCCCGGCTGGGGCGGCCAGCGAAGGCCCTCACGGTGTAGAGGTGCAGGTCGACGAGCTCGTCCATCGTGATCCCCCCCGTGTAGCCACCGGCCAGAACGAACGCCACGGGGACGCTGTTGCGGGCGCACCAGGCAGCCACCAGACGCTCCCTCTGGGCCAGCCCTTCGGCTGACACGGTCGGGTGCGGGTCCATACCGGCGTTGTAGATGACGAGACCCGTGTCCTCCGGTATGAGCCCTAGACAGGCGCTGACGTGCTCCAGGTACTCGACGTCGCTAGGTCCGTGGAGAACGGTGAGTTCATCGTCACCATCCGGGCTGTAGGAATCAAACGAGCTGGTGCTGAGGTCGAGGTGCAGGATGCGTACGTCGTCACCGATCAGCTCATTGGTGCCGCCGCCGCAATGGGCGTCGAGGTCGAGGATCACGACCGTGGCCGAGACGAGTTCGGTAGCACGCGTGGCGGCCATCGCGAGGCCGTTGACCGTGCAGTAGCCCGCGCCCCCCGCACGCCTGGCGTGGTGGAGGCCCGACGACAGGCTGCCGCTGGACCCACCTGTGGCCAGAGCCTCGTCCACTGCTGCCAACACGCCGGCCGTGGAGTTGACGGCCATGTCCCAGATGCCCGCGTCCCAGCTGAACCCCTGGCTCCCGGCCAGTTCGTACGGCTCTCCGGTCCGGAGCGCCTCGACGTAGGCCGGGGCGTGGGTCGCTTCGATCAGTTCCTCGGCCAGGTCGACGAAGTCGATCGGGTCGACAACTTCGCAGCCGGGCGCGCAGCCCTCATCCATCGCCGTGGCGATCTCGCCGCTCTTTCTCGTCGTGTCGAAGGCGTGGGCCGCAGCCGTGTACGCCTCGTTGTAGAACACCTTCATCTGGACTCTCCTATCTCGTCGCTGTCTCTGCTGTCGTCGTTCTTGTCGATGGTGTCGTCGGGAATTGCGCCCAGGCCGATGGAGACCCCCTGCGTGATGCAGCCGAGGATCGCCCCGATCAGGTCCTGACCCCGATCGGCGTCGATCTCGGCGTACTCGACCCCGAAGACCTCACAGATCGTCTCGGCGAACTGGTCGACCACGATCATCCCGATCCTGGTGTCGGGGTCGAGCTGTAGCTCGGCCGGCATGTCCTCGAACCCGATGGCATCGCCTGCGCGCAGGTCGTACCACTGGTCGACGAGGCGCATGGCCTGCCTGTGGGCGTACTCGATGAGGATCTGCTGTTGTGGCAGACCCTCGAACTCGGCGTCCCAGTCGATGTCGTCCCAATCGATGTCGTCGGGATCCGGAAGCCCCGGATCGATCTGCTCGTAACCCATCAGGCGGCCACCTCGACGACCTGCTCGTCACCGGCACGCCGGATCCGGCTGATGATCCAACGGACGTCGACGTCGTTGTCCCTGTGCCAGGCCCAGACCCTCGACTCGGCATCGATCCGGAAGACCTCTGCCCAGCCGCCGCGGTCGACGAACCAACGGACCGCGCTGTCGGCGTACAGGATCTTCGCTATCGGACGGGCGTCGCGGATGGCGTGGAGCCCGTCCTCGATGCCGTAGCCGAGCTGTAGCAACGCGGCGAAGGCCATCGACGGTGCCCTGTTGACGCCCATATGGCAATGCACCACGACCCGGGCATCGGGATCCTCCA
>JAPKDO010000160.1 GCA_028822535.1 Acidimicrobiales bacterium | reverse complement strand
TCTGGGACTCGGCCGTTGCCTCAATCTCGGCGGCGAGGGCACCCCGTAGGGCGTCGGCTTTGGCGATGAGTGAGTCCTTGACCCGGGCTCCATGACCGCCGGCCAGCGACACCGACGCCGCCAGCTCGACGAGCTCGTCGATTCCCAGGTCCTCACCCAGTGCAGCGAGCGTGTCCCACGGAGTTCTTCGGGTCATGCGGGATCTGCGGAGTGCGTCGCGAAGCTGTTCGAACGGCCACCCCTCACCTGCGTCGGCGGCTCCAGTGAGAGCGGATTCGATGCCTCCCCCGCCGGCCATGATGATGGTCACCAGGTCGAGGAATGACGACAGTGAGTGACGAAACTCGCGGCGACGAGTCTCCACTCGGTCGGCGAGTGGAACGTCGGGATAGAAGAATCCGGCGGTAGCGAAGACGACGCTCAGAGCGGCGATCACGATCGGCGCGACGGAGACACCGGCCGCCAGGATGACGATCGCCATGACGACGGGGAGCGTGAAACCGGCGGCGGCTGCGAAGAGCTTTTCGTAGACGTGCTGTTCAAGCGACTTGTCGAGGACCCGAAGCCTGCTGGTGAGCGCATCGATGTCGACCCCGAGCCGAGCAACCGAAGCGGCGCCTGCTCGGCCGATGCGGCCGCGCAGGTCCGACGTCGCCGTCGGCGGGGCTGTGATCGCCTTCGATGCCGCTGCGGAGACGCCCGCACGACCGAGCATTCGATTCACTTCGCCGAGCGGAGTGGGTCGAGGCCGGAGGCCAGCCGCGACCAGGAGGAGCCCTCCCCCGAACCCGAGGCCGACGACGACGGCGAGCACGGGGTTCATCGACCCGGTCCGAACGCGGCGCGACGGGCGGAGAACCGGCCCGGGTAGTCGGTCGTGGCCAGTGACCGCATGAGCGACCCGGCCGCTGCGAAGACGCCGAACACCACGAGGAGCCAGAGCTGGCCGGCCACACTGTCGTAGGCGGTGAGCAGATTCGGTGAGAAGACGAACAGGAACAATGCGGTCACGACGGTGGTCGCCAGCACGATGCGGGCCGAGGTCCGGATTCTCGCTCGACTGACCTCGATTCGAAGCCGCATGCGGACGTCGGCCCGGATGAAGATCGCCAGTCGGGAGAGCAACGGTCCCAGGTCTCGCGCCTCGAGTCGAACAGCGTTTGCCAGCGCGACGACCACGAGATCTGCCGCGGGATGATCCAGATCGTCGCCGAGTTCGGCCAACGCGTCGAGCAGATCGACACCCCGATCGATCCGGGACACGAAGCGTGAAACCTCGGAATCGATCGGGCCTGGTGCATGGGCGGCAGACGCCAGCAGCGCCTGCTCCAGACCGGCAGCGGCGGCCATGTTGTCTCGAATCTGCTCCGTCCACACGGCGATGGCCTCCGTTCGCTGCACCGTGTTGCCGGACTCGCGACCTCGTGCGATCAGCCCGCGCGAAGACCAGACTGCGATTCCACTCCCCGCGGCGACGACGACCCATCCGGTCAGCGCGCCAGCAACGAGAGCCGCGACGACCGAACCGGTGAGCCATGCCAGTTCGCGGTCGGCGCTCGGTGCCGATCGGGTCGAGTTGGGTCGAGGCAGGATCGGGTTTCCTCGCATCCCTGCGACGATGAGCAGGACGCCTGCGCCAGCCAGCAGGCCGATCGAGACTGCGGCGAGAACGTTCATCCCCAGCCCCCTCGGCTGGCGTGGTGCCAGGTCGGATCGAAGTCGGCGGCTTCCAGACGGCGCATGGTGGATTCGGTGATCATCGTTGCGGGCACACCGCGCCGGGTCGGGTCCGGGGCGTACACCTCGTTCGAGACGACGAGGCCGCCGTCGGCACCGACCACTTCCCGCACGGAGGAGACGACTCGCTCGCCTGTTCTCAACCGGGCGAGCTGGACAACGATGTGGACCGCGTTGGAGACCATGAGTGCCGTCGTCTCCGCACCGAACGCCTCGGGCGACATCGCCGTGTACATGGCGATCCGGGAGAACACCGACTGCGAAGAGTCGGCGTGCACTGTCGACATCGACCCGTCGTTCCCTTGGCTCATGGCAAGGAGCATCGGTGTCACTTCGTGCCCACGGATCTCGCCGACGACGACCCGATCGGGGTTCATACGCAGTGTCTGCCGGACGAGTCGGGCCATGGAGTACTCGCCCACTCCCTCACTGTTCGGTTCCCGCGCCTCGGCCTCGATCAGGTCGGGATGCAATCCCGCGAATCGCGCCATGCCCAGCTCGAGGGAGTCTTCGATGGTGACAAGCCGCTCCTCCGGGCCGATCTCGTTGAGCAGGCACCGCAGCAGCGTCGTCTTTCCGGCGCCAGTCTCGCCGGCGACGATCACGTTCAACTTCGCTCTGACGGCCGCTCGTAGGAACTCGTGCAGCGAGGGCGAGATCGTCTCCGGCATCAGTTGCTTCAGTCGGTGGAGCTCGAAGTTGTGCCGACGGATCGAGATCGCAGGCCGTTGCGTCACCCATCCGAGAGCGTGGAGACGGTCGCCGCTCGGGAGTTGGAGATCGAGATCCGGCGACGCTGCGTCCCAGGTCTTCTCTGTCAGTGAGCCTCGCCGGGCCGCGGCCTGCATGATCGTCCGGAGCTCGGCGTCGGAGGCACCGACGGGGTCTCCCCGAACCTTGGACCCGTCTCGGCGGGTGAGCCAGACCGTGTCGTGGCCGTAGATGGTGATGTCGGAGTTCTCGGGGTCGTCGAGATAGTCCTGGATCTTGGCGAGACCGAATAGGCGGTTCATGACGGCTCGCTCGATCTCATCCTCCTCGGCTTCGGTCAAGCCGAGCGTCGCGCTACCCAACCGGGTCTTGTCCTCGGCCTGCAGGGCAGTGCGAATGAGCGCCAGCGCGAGTTGGCGCCTCGATCCCTCGTCGAGGACGTCGTCCTCCGCTCGCTCGGCGCGGCGCGCCTGGTCCGACAATTGTTCACCGACGGAGAGGTGAATCTCCTCGACGACGCGTGGATCCGTCACGCCCGCGCCCCTGCACTTCCACTGTCGACCACTGCCTCATCGGCCGGACGACCCGAAGCTACATGCGCCACGTCCTCGCCCTCGCGATCGGTCAACCACGTCGCGAGATGGTTCGCGAGCGACGACGCTGCACGGACGAGTGGTGTCCTCGTCAGTCTTCGCGTGGCCGCAGCGCTGAAGAGAAGCGACGCTCCACGAGCATCAGAGGGCAACGTGCCCAGCACGGGAATCCCGTAGGCACTCTCCACTGCGGTCGAGTCGTAGGCGCCATCGCCGGACAGGCACCAACCGGCTCTGACGCCACGGTCCCGGAGTGCGACCAACTGCGCCGCGGCGGAGTGCAGTTGGTCCACGACGGGACGGGCGACCATGACCACGAGATCTGATGCGTCGATCAGCGGCGACGCCGGGGATTGTGGGGCCAACCGACCGGCGTCTGCGATGACGTCCACATCACCGAGTTCGGCGAGCCACGGACCGATCGCAGCGCTCGATGTCGCCAGAAGCTGAGACGCGACCGCGATCGAGGACGGGCTGGGAACGACCGCGAGTCCACCAGGAACGACTTGCGCGTGCTCCCACAGGTCTTCTCGCGCCAAACCGTGTCGAGCCGCTGCGGCCAGCGAGACAAGACCAGGGTCTTCTGCAAGACCCAGCCTCAGCGCCAGGACCCCTCCGGCCGGATCCACTTCGACGATCAGCTTTCGACGGTTTGACGACGCAGGCCAGGCACCGCCGACAGCCAACGCAGTCGAGGTCACCCCCGGTGACCCGCGATGCGAGACGAACGTGATGAGTGACATCAGCGCTTCACCTGCACCAGTCGGACCTGACCGAGCGTCGCGGCGACGGATACGGCACGAGCATCGACTTCCGACATCGACAGGGCGACGTACACGCTTCCCTGTCCAGCGGACTGCTGCGTCTCAACCACGACTGCGGCATCGACGAGGACCTCGCCCAAGGCGGCAGCACCACCGTCCGAGAGATCGCCGGCGGATGGATCGCTCGGCGTCGGGGTCAGGATCACGGACACGGTGGTTCCTGGCGTCAGACGCGACGACGGAACCTGCCCAGATTCCAGGTCGAGTCCGACGATTCCCTCTCCAGAGGCGAGCGGCGACGCCACCGCGAACTGGGATGGCGTGAGAAGGACTCCGGCCGGGAGGTCTGTGAGGGCAACTCGGCCGACCATGTCGACGGACTGTTCGGGACGGAGTACGACGAGTGCGTCGTCCGATGCCACCTCGACGGAGACGAGGTCGTCGATGTCCAGCACCTCGCCACGTTCGACCGGATTCGCCAGTGCGAGCACGGACGTACGCTCAGACGAGCTGGTGAACAGCCACAACGCGGCGAGCGCGGACACCACCAGCACCAGGGCGCCGAGCGCGACTTCGGGGATCCGGGACTTCGTCGCGCCGGAGCCGGGACCGTCGAGGTCGAAACTCCGGGAAGTGGACCTCCCGTTCGCGTCGGTCGGTTTCACCGTCGAGGTCATGGCGCCTCGCCTCCATTGGATTCGGCTGCCTGGACCTCGCCGACCGCGATCGAGAATGCCGACGTCTGGTCGACCTGTCCGAACGACCCTTGGGCGTTGCCGTTGATGCTCCAGGTCAGGTCCCAGACAACGGTGACGGAGGCCGAGTAGCGACCATCCGGACGTCCGGCCGACGACCGGGTGTAGGTATGGGTGCAGGACGAGCCGGAGTCATAGCGCCCGGGCTCCCATCGTTCGCCGGGTCCGGCGCAGGGCACTACGGCACCGTCGCCCATGGACCAGTCCGCTCTCGACGGCGTCGCGGTCACGGTGACCGCGGTGAATCCCTGTCCATCCGCTGCCGCGAGCGGCGCCCAGTTGTCTTCCACCCACATCCAGGTCGCTGTCTGGACCAGCGCGGGATTCTCGAGCGGTGGGAATGTTCCGACGGACGGGTCGGGCAGCACCAGCTGCGCGAGTGCACGATCCCGCAGAACGGTCGGGTCCACGGGTGGCGTGACCTCGTAGAGCAGGTCGATCGAGAACAGGATCCCGCCGTCGTCGCCGAAGCAGACCAGCCGATAGAAGACGTAGACCCCCGATGGGTCGAGGCCGCGTTCGGAGACCGACTCGATGGTCACCTCGTTCGGGGAAGGACCGATGTCGTACGACGCGAGCTCACCGGGGATGTCGCCGCAGTAGGACGCATAGAGATCGGCTTCCGACACGCCCCCGGGCGTCCCCGGCGGTCGGCCGGCGCTTCGGCCGTGGCAGTCCGCGGACACCGAACCGCCGTTGTCGAAGATGTCGGTCTTCCCCACACAGTGATCCGCCGAGGCCGGAGGCGCGGCGACGACCATCACTCCGAGCGATGCGGCGACAAGAACCACCGCCGAGGCGGCTCGACCGACTGCAGAGACCCGTGTCATCGCGCCGCCTCGACGCCGTAGAGCGCTGTCGCCTGCTCGGTGGCCGAAACCCGGAACGGCCCGGGGAGGAATCGAGTCTGCACCGACAACTCCACCTCGACCTCGCAACTCGCCGGTCCCACGATCACCGCTACCGGCGAGATACCGACCGTCGACAGATAGGCGAGCGCTCGAGCCTCGGCATCGGCCGCATCGAGAACCGCGGCTCCACTGGCCAACGTCGCCTCCGCATCGACGCCCTGCGCGCAAGCGCGAGCTGCGTTGTCGGCGAGATCTCTTGCTTGGGCGAGGCCACCCAGTTTCTGCGATCCGTCGTACGCCAATCCCGCGGCGGCCAGGAACCCGACGGCGAGGACGGCCACAAAGATCGTCACCGACCCTCGGTCTCCCTCGCCCGGCCTCATACCACCGGCACCCCGAACTCAGTCGGGGCGAAGGAGCAGTCCGTATCGCTACTCCCCTGTCGGTCGGTGACCTTCCATCGGTCGTCCTCCAGCACCATCGTGAACTCTCGAAGGTCCACCTCTCCGGCGGAGACCGCGGACGTCTCCGGTTGGCGATTCCCTGCGGCGTCGAACAACCCGTAGTCCGTGTCGGCCTCCTGGCAGTCGAGAAGCACCACCGTCGTCGCGTTGCGCCACTCGGTGATCTCTGGGTGACGTCCCGGGTCATCGATGAAGATGAGATCGCGCGCCGCGAAGTCGGCGAGGCTCGACGTCAGCAGATCGCGCTGGTCTCCGGTCGTCACCTCGGCAAGGCGCGGGCTCGACGGGTCGGGCGGATTCGAGATCGCGGTCACCGCGTCCCAGTACTCGTCATACGCAGCGAGAACCTCCGCGGCAACGGGTTTCGAAACACAGCCCGTGATCGACGCCGGTTCGACGGTCTCAATCGTGACCTCGCCGGAGTCGGGATCGACCGAAGCCGTACCCCGGTAGTAGTTCGCTTGACCGGCGGCGACGGGCGGGAAGATCAGGAGACAGTCATCGACCACGAAGGTGTCGGGGCCATCTGGACTCGCGCTGATCGTCGGTGTGCTGGTGACCTCCCTCGCGACGTCGGCGAGCTCCCCGTCGCCGCGCTCCGGGTGCAACGTCGCGACGAGCCGCTCCCCGACCGCCGCTGAGGAGAGCGGGACATCGGCCTCCGTTGCGTCCGCCATTCCAGCTGCTGACCATGCATCCGCCCACGCCTCCGCGATCGATTGTGTGGGATCGGGATCCTCACTCGTGGTCGGGGCGGCGGACGTCGAGGCCCGCTCCTCGGTGGTCGAGGTCGCGGACGGAGTCGCGGATGGATCGTCGTCGTCGCTGCACGACGCCGCCACCAGCGCGGCGATCACCAGCACGCCAACCATCGCAAGACGATGGCGGCCGGACTGTCGGTTTGGAGGAGCTACCACTCGTCGAACCTCGCGGTTCGCATCACACGGGATGCTTCAGACGTGGGTCGAGCGAACCTGGGCCGTGGGCTGGGCTCGACGCTCCGCTCCCACGAGGTAGGCCGCGATGGTACCGCACCGGATCGACTTCGGCACGACGTCGCCATCGGGGCTGTACCCCTTTTCCTCAGGCAGTGTTGATCTCGACAATTGGTGCAAGTGTCGCGCGTGCGCCGATCTCGTGCGCTCCAAAACGCTAAGGACGCGGCTGGCCGACGGGCGCCGCTTCGAACAACAACAACGACGCGCATCGAGATTTGGCCACCGGACGTTCGAATCGGCATTGGCGAGTAGACGGACTTGCACGAGACGTCGCGAACCACCGCCCGGAGAGAACAGACATGGCCACCAAAGAACCACTGCCTCATCTCATGAACGTGACGGAACTGGCCGACCATCTCGGCATCCAAGTCCGCCATGTTCGGCGCCTCGTCTTCGAGCGGCGCATCCCCTATCTCAAGGTGGGACGCCTCCTCCGGTTCGATCCCTCCGAGGTGCGGTCGTGGCTCGAGGATTCCCGTCGTGCTCCGCGACCATCCTCTCAACGGTCGTCATCCGAAGTCTCCTGACACGACGCGACGCTCCTGACGGTCGCGAGCGGCGAGGAGCTCCTGCCCGAACGACTCGGCGATCGCCTGGTCGAGCTCGGGGAACAAATGCCCATAACGATCGAGCGTCACGGTGATGGACGAGTGGCCCATGCGGGTCTGGATCGCCTTCGGGTGAGCGCCACCTGCGATTGCCAGGGCGACAGACGTGTGGCGCAGGTCATGGAACCGGCACTGGACTCCGGCGGCCTCTTGCGCTGGTTTGAAGTGGTTGGTGCGAAACGACGAGGCGATCAGCGGCGTCCCCTGGCTGCTCGTGAACACCAACCCATCAGGTCCCGGACCTGAGTACAGTCGGAGCTGTTCCTCCATCGTCGACGCGAGCGCAGGAGAGAGCGAGATCGATCGTATTCCTGCGTCGGTCTTGGGTCCCTTGCGGATCCACTCCCCCGCTTTCGCTCGGATGAGCTGCTCGGTGACCTGGACCCGACCGGCCTCGATGTCGAGCCGACCACGCCTGAGACCGATCAACTCACTCCAGCGCATCCCGGTCTCGACCGCGAACAGGATCAGCGGCTGGTACCGATCGTGGTGGGCCGTCGCCAGCTCGATGACCTGGTCCCAGTCGAGGAACACCATCTCCTTCTTCGGCACGCGCGGCGGCGTGACGCGGTCGCACGGGTTGGAGACGATCTTCTCCTTCTCGATCGCGACCTGGAGCATGCGCCGCAACGTTCGGTAGTGACGGTGAACCGAGCTGGGTGCAATCCCACTGTCGAGTTCGTCGTTGAGCCAGTTCTCGATTTCCTCCGCCGGAAGTGACCCGATGCGGTACGCCCCGAACCGAGGGAGCACGTATCGACGCAGATCGCGCTCGTAGGTGACCCGGCTGTTGTACTCGAGGCGGCGACACAGCGAGAGGAAGGTCTCGGCCCACTCTGCGACCGATTGCTGCGCACCTGATGGGTCGAGCCACAGGCCACGGCCGATGTCGGTGGTCACCTCGACGGCGAACCGATTGGCGTCCGCCTTGCGCTGGAAAGTCTTGCTGCGCTGCCGGCCGCTCGGGTCGCGATATTTGACGCGGAAGCCGCTTGATCGACGTTCGATCGATGCCATGGAAGTTGCCCCTTGGGAACATTTTGGGAACATGCCATCGCGTATTCCCGTGTTTTTGGGGTCAACCACGGATTCTCAAGGACACTGCCTGGGTCAGACGAAAACAGTGCCTGATCAGGGATTATAGCTGGTCAGAGAGTTGGAGGCGGCGGCGGGAATCGAACCCGCGTACAGGGATTTGCAGTCCCTTGCCTAAGCCACTCGGCCACGCCGCCTGGGGCGGGTCACCCTACCCGAGCGCCTCGGCCGGACCGCACCCGACAGCGGCGCCCGGAGACCGGGCCGTCTCAGCGGTAGCGTCGAC
>JAPKDO010000159.1 GCA_028822535.1 Acidimicrobiales bacterium | reverse complement strand
TAGTCGTCGGGCGCCCGTTCTGCGGTGGCCGCCGCGGCGACCGCCGCCGCGGCGAGACGCTCCCCGCTCATCGACCCGGATCGATCGACCAGCAGACACAACGCAGTGTCGGGACGGGCCCAGGTGCGGACCGTCAGTTCGTCGACGGACGGGGCGACGCCCGTGGCGGCGGCGAGTTGGATCGACTCGATCGATGAATCGAGGTCGAGGTCCCCGCCCGTCTCGTCCATGGGCATCGTCTTCATCCGCCCGATGCCACGACGGCGAGCGGCGTCGGCCCGGGCGATGTCGAGCACGATGCGGCCAGCGAGCCGGCGAGCGAGGAACCGGAGCTTTTCGTCGGTCGCTCCGGTCATGTCGCCGAGGAGGCTCAAGGTCTCGTCGGGGCGCTCGCCGAGCGATTCCTCCACGGCGGATTCGTCGAGGACACCGAGTTCGGGCGAGACCGTGTCGAAGTCGTCGTTCTTGCCGAGCTCGCGACGCGAGGTCGTCTTGCGAGACTCCTCTTTCAGTTGGTCCTGGGTTGCTGCCTCGTCGAGGGTGCGTTCCCGGTCGTCGTTCCCGTCGCCTCCGTGGAGGCTGGTGCTTTTCCCGAGCTGTCGGCGCCGTCGTCATCGAAGTCGACGCTGGTCGCCCACGCGATCCACAGCTCTTCGATGATCTCCTCGGGTGTGCGTTGGCAGCTCTCGTGCACGCGGATGCGACCCGACAACGCCATGCGAGCCGCATCGAGAGCGACCTCGTCGTCGGTGACCGCAGAGTCGCGCAGACCGGCGAGTTCGTCGGCGATGAGCACGAGGTCGATGGCGCCACGTACCGAGGAGCCGATGCGGATGTCGGGATGATCACGGGTCGCCCGCACGACGTCGACAGCGCGCTGCACGAAGTGGGGGGTGTCGACGCCGGACCCGGCCTCACCCTGAACGATCGCGAGTTCGTCGTCGGCGGACTGGTAGTCCATGGCCACGCGACTGACACGGTCGTAGACCGCGCCGGAGATCCGAGCGGTGCCGACGGCGTCGTACGGATTCATGGCGGCCACCATGCGGAAGCCGTCGGCCGCGACGATGCGCCCGAGGCGCGGAACGGTGAGCTCACCCTCGGACATCACCGTGATGAGGAGGTTGAGGGTCTCCTCGGGCACGCGGTTGATCTCCTCGACGTAGAGGAGACCACCCTCGCGGAGCGCGCGGACGAGGGGTCCGTCGACGAAGACGTCCTCGGCGTAGCCGTCGGTGAGGACGCGCGCGGGATCGAAGTGCCCGGCGAGCCGAGCCGGCGTCAGCTCGGCGTTGCCCTCGACGAACACCAACTCGAGCCCCGCCCGGCCGGCGATCGCACGCAAGAGCGTGGACTTGCCGGTCCCGGGCGGGCCTTCGAGCAGCACATGACGAGCGGCGGCGAGCGCCGCCGTGACCAGTTCGAGCTCACGTCGACGACCGACGACCTCGACCGCTGCGCTCTCGACGAGCGCACGGTCGAAGCTGTGCGTGGAGCTGGTCAACGGTTCAGTACCGCACGAACCCACGGATGTTGTTGCCGTCGTTCATGTCGTCGTAGCCCTTGTTGATGTCGGCCAGGTCGTACTCGCGGGTGACGAGTTCGTCGAGCTTGAGCTTGCCCTCCTGGTACATGCGCAGCAGGCGGGGGATGTCGTAGCGCGGGTTGGCCGAGCCGAAGATCGAGCCGACCAACTGCTTCTGCTGAAGGGTCAGGTCGAACAGGTTGAGCTGGACTTCGTTCTCCTCCATCGGGGCGACGGAGGTGTGCACGACGCGACCACCCTTGGCGGTGAGACCCATGACCGGGGCGATCAGGTTGCCGTCGCCGACGCCGATCGTGATGATCGCCTTGTCCGCGTTGGCGCCCCAGGTGATCTCGCCGACCAGCGCGGTGGCTTCCTCGATGCTCGACGCCGTGTGCGTGGCGCCGAAGACCATGGCCTGCTCGCGCTTGAACTCGATGGGGTCGACGGCCACGATGTGGCGGGCGCCGGCCATGGCCGCACCCTGGATGGCGTTGACGCCGATGCCGCCGGCGCCGACGACGACGACGGTCTCACCGGGCTGCACCTCGGCGGCATAGGTGGCCGAGCCCCAACCAGTGGTGACGCCACAGCCGACGAGGGCTGCCTTGTCGAGCGGAATGTCGTTCTCGATCTTGATGCAGCTCGCCTCGTTGACGACCGTGTGCTCACCGAAGGTGCCGAGCAGGCACATCGTGCCCAGGTCCTCACCGCTGGCGGAATGGTGGCGAGCGGTGAAGTCCGAGATCTGGCGACCGGCGAGCAGGAACGCGCCGAAGTCACACAGGTTGGACTGGCCCTTGGCGCAGGACGGGCACTTGCCACAGGCGGGGATGAAGCCGAGGACGACGTGGTCGCCCGGAGCCAGCGTGGTCACTCCGGGGCCGACCTCGACGACCTCGCCGGCACCTTCGTGGCCACCGATCATCGGGAACTGCTTGAGCCCCAACATGTCGGCGGTCTCCTGGGGGACGACCATGTCGCCGGTGCGGACGTGTTCGTCGGAGTGGCACAGGCCGGAGCCGGCCAACTTCACGAGGACCTCCCCGCTCTGCGGCGGATCGAGGTCGATCTCTTCGACGCTCCAGTCCTGGCCTTGCTCCCACAGGATGGCGGCACGGGTCTTCATCTGGGTTCCCCCGGTTTCATGATCGGATAACGAACGTTCTCGACAACCTACGTCCACGGCGGCGCCGTGTCACGCGATGCATTTCATGTGTCATGTGTCATAGGTCATGTGTCCCTGCGATATTCGCGGCGATCACAGTATCGAGTTCCCGCACCATCTCGTCGAGGATGGCTGCGCCCAGCGCCGCAGACGCGCCCGTCGCGTCCCCCAGCACGCCGTTGGCCGAGACGGCGGCGACCCCGCCGGCACGCATGGGGACGATCAACTCGGCGAGGGGCTCGGTCGCGCCCACCGGTCGATCCTCACCGACGACACCGGGGGCGATGGCCAACAGCAGCGATGTCTCGGTTCGGCCGGCGTGCGCGTCGTCCGCGTCGAACGACGGCCACCACGCCTCGACGGGGCGACCTTCGCCCACCAACGTCTCCACCGCAGTCCGGACCGCCGCCGTGTTACCGCCGTGCCCGTTGACGAACACCAGGGATCTGTGGGGCCAGCGTCCCTCCGGGAAGGCCGACCGGCCGAGTTCGACGAGGACGTGCACGAGCGCCTCGGTCCCGATGGAGAGCGTGCCGGCGAACGCCTGGTGTTCACCAGAGGACCCGTACGCGAGCGCGGGCGCGACCAACACGTCGGAGCGCGCCTCGGCGACCCGTGTCGCGACCGCGACCGCGATCCGGGTGTCCGTGTCGAAGGGCAGGTGCGGGCCGTGTTGTTCACACGATCCGACCGGCACGAGCACGACCGCGGGACTCGCGGCCGCCACCTCGGGCCAGGTCGCACGTTCGAGAGCGGTTCGGGAAAGCGCCACCGACCCTGCCTACCATTGCCCTCCCCGATTGGTCAGAGGTCCCGACATGTCTCACAAGTGGTTCGAAACCGTCGAAGTCGCCCGGAAGCGAGCGGAGAAGGCACTCCCCTACGCCGTGTTCGGAGCACTCAAGGGAGGCTCGGAGGCGGGCACGACGCTGGCGGACAACACCGCAGCGTTCAAGGAACTCGGGTTCGTCCCGTTCGTGGCCGACAAGCCGACCGAGCGCGACCAGTCGGTCGAGGTCATGGGGCAGCCGATCTCGATGCCGGTGATGATCTCGCCCACCGGCGTGCAGATGGTGCACCCCGAGGCCGAGATCGGCATCGGCCGAGCGTCCGCCGCCCGCGGCACTGCGATGGGCCTCTCGAGCTTCGGCGCCACGCCCGTCGAAGCCGTCGTCGGCGCCAACCCGCAGACCTTCTTCCAGATCTACTGGTGTGGCACGCGTGAGTCGATGGCCGCTCGCATCGACCGGGCGAAGCGAGCCGGCGTCGTCGGCATGATCGTGACGCTCGACTGGTCGTTCTCACACGGACGGGACTGGGGCAGCCCGTCCATCCCCGAGAATCTCGACCTCACCACCAAGGAAGGCTTGAAGACCGCTCTGCCCTTCGTGCCGGACTTCGCCCGTCATCCGCGGTACTCGCTGCGCTTCGCCAAGGAGATGAAGATCCCCGACCTCTCGGTGCCGAACATGGTTCTCGAGGGCGAACAGGCACCGGGGTTCTTCGAGGCCTACGGCCAGTGGATGGGGACCCCGCCGCCGACCTGGGACGACCTGAAGTGGCTGCGTGAACAGTGGGATGGACCGTTCATGCTCAAGGGCGTGATGGCCGTCTCCGACGCCGAGAAGGCGGTCGACGCCGGGTTCACGTGCATCAGCGTGTCGAACCACGGTGGAAACAACCTCGACACGACTCCCGCCGCGATCCGAGCGCTCCCCGTGATCGCTGACGCCGTGGGCGACAAGATCGAGATCGTCATGGACGGCGGCATCCGGCGCGGCAGCGACGTGGTCAAGGCCGTCGCTCTTGGCGCCAAGGCCGTGATGATCGGCCGTGCCTCGCTGTGGGCGCTGGCGATCGGCGGCCAGGCCGGCGTCGAGAACGTGCTCGACGTACTCCGCGGCGGGATCGACTCCGCCATGCTCGGCCTCAACAAGGCGACGCTCGCCGAACTCGGGCCCGACGACATCGTCGTTCCCGACGACTTCAGCGCCGCCTTCACCGACGGCTGAACCACCTCGTTCCCCCAACACCCGTTCTTGTCACACCTGACGCCACTCCGTGGCGCTGGCCTGTGACAAGAACGGTTGGAGGGGGTCAGCGCTTGCGGGTGAGGGAGACCGGGACGGTCGTGCCGGGTGCGATTCCCGGGCGGGAATGATCCTGGCTGGGGCGAGGGCCCGAGCCGAGATCGATCTGAGCGAGGGCCTCGTCGGCATGGCCGTGGACGCAGTCGGGGTCGGGGCCATCGAGCGGGAGCCCGGTGAAGAACTTGGTGGCCATGCAGCCGCCCTGACAGGCGTCGTAGCTGCCGCACGAGGCACACGCTCCCGCCGACTGCGGCTGGCGGAGTTCGGTGAACAGTTCGGACTCGCGCCAGACCTTGGCGAATCCGCCCTCGTCGCGGATGTTGCCGGCGAGGAACTCGTCGTGGATCACGAACGGACAGGCGTAGACGTCCCCGATCGGATCGATCAGACAGACGATGCGTCCCGCACCACACATGTTCATGCCCGGCAGCGATTCGCCCGTCGCGTCGGGACCGGAGTTCAGCGCGTTCAGGTGGAAGAACGAGTCGCCGGTGAGGACGTCGGGATGGCCGAGGATCCAGTCGAAGACCTGCCGCTGCTGGGGGTTCGTGAGCCGGAGGTCGTGATAGCTGTCGACGCCGCGTCCCGAGGGGCGAAGGCGGGTGATGCGCAGCTGTGCGCCGTAGTCGTCGGCCATCGCCTTGTACTCGTCGAGCTGGTCGACGTTGTGGCGCGTACACACGATCGAGATCTTGAACTCACCGAAATCGGCGGCGGCCAGGTTGTCCATCGCCCGGCGCGAGGCCGCCCACGATCCTTCGCCGCGCACGGCGTCGTTGGTCGCTGCGTCCATGCCGTCGAGGCTGATCTGGACGTCGAGGTAGTTCATCGATGCGAGCCGCCGGGCGGCGTCGGCGTCGAGGTACGTGCCGTTGGTCGAGAACTTCACGCCGACGTTGTTGGCGACCGAGTACTCGACGATCTCGAAGAAGTCCTTGCGCAGCATCGGCTCGCCGCCGCCCATGTTCACGTAGAACACCTGCAGCGCGGCGAGTTGGTCGACGACCGACTTGGCCTCGGCCGTCGTCAGTTCCTTCGGGTCACGTCGACCCGAACTCGACAGACAGTGGACGCACGCGAGGTTGCACGCGTAGGTGAGTTCCCACGTCAGACAGATGGGGGCGTCGAGGCCCTCCTTCAGCTGTTCGACGAGCGGTGGGGTGTGCGGAACGGTTGCGGTCATGCGGCCTCCACGACGCCGGATTCGAGCAAGGATTCGAGGGCCGCCTCGAACGAACGACGGCGGGCTGGTGCAACGGCGTCGATGGCGGCAGCAGCGCTCTCGTGTCCGTCGAGTGCTTCGACGAGGTCGACCAGATCGGTGGACTTCAAGAAGACGAGACGACGGGTGTCGAAGTGGTATGCCAACGCGCCGAAGGGCTCCGGACGGAGCCCGACGCGCGGGCTGAGCCGGTAATGACCGGCGGGGTCGAACATCGACTGGTTGACGGACGCCTAGTAGACGCCGCACATCCCGTCGATGGAGATCTCCTCGACGAGGACGTCGTCGACAACCTCGGTGGCAGCGGAATCGTCGGCAGCGACGGTCTCGTCGTCCTGCACGTCGTCGATCTGGGGGGCGGACTCGGTGATGGCCATGGGGCACCTCGACATCGGTACTGGCGGGCATGGTTACCCTCACGCACCCGCCACCCATGTTGAGGAGCGACGTGCCCGAGGGGCTCCCGGAACCTATCTCACTGCGTCTCGATCCCGGCACACGCCGGAGCGACGGCGGGCGCACCCTCATCGGCGGCTCGCCGCTGCGAGTGCTGCGGTTGACGGAGGCCGGCGCCCGGATCGTCGACGATCTCGAGTCGGGGGCCACGGTCGACGCGGAGCCCTCGCGCCAACGGGTCGCCCGGGCGCTCCTCGACTCGGGCATGGCCCATCCGGTGCCGGGCGAGACCCCGCCGCTGACGGTCAGCATCGTCGTCCCCGTGCGAGACGACGCCGACCCACTCGCCTCGCTGCTCGTTGCCATCTCGGACACGCCACTCGTCGACGAGGTGATCGTGGTCGACGACGGTTCGGCCGATCCGTCGTCGGTCGAGCGGGTCGTTGCCGGGCGAGCACGACTCCTTCGCTGCGACTCGAGTCGCGGGCCGGCAGCAGCCCGCAACCGCGGATGGCGAGCCACCACCACCGATCTCGTCGTCTTCGTGGACGCCGACGTCACCCCGCCGTCGGACTGGATCGACGGGCTGGTGGCCCACTTCTCAGATCCCCGTGTGGCCGCCGTCGCGCCTCGGGTCCGTGGCCGGCCGAACGGGAACTCGGCGATCGACCGGTACGAGCGCCATCGGTCCCCCCTCGACCTGGGCCCCGACGAGGCACGCGTCGTCCCGGGTGGCCGAGTGAGCTACGTGCCCACCGCGACCGTGGTGTTCCGCCGCAGCGTCCTCGAGGACAACGACGGGTTCGACGAATCGCTGCGCTTCGGCGAGGACGTCGACCTGATCTGGCGCGTGGCGCGCGACCATTCGGTCCGGTACGAACCCGCGGTCGAGGTGGTGCACGACAACCGAGCGACCTGGGCAGCGCTCGTTCGTCAACGGATGCAGTACGGATCGTCGGCCGCCCACCTCGACCGTCGTCACCCCGGCCAGGTCGCACCCGTCGCCGTCAATGCATGGAGCCTCGGGGCGTGGACGCTGACCGCGCTCGGTGGCCCGACGGGTGCGGTCGCCGGACTGTCGACGGCGGCGATCAGCGGGGGTCTCCTGTGGCCGACGCTCCGGACGCGCGTGGACGATCCGCTCGCCGAGACGATCCGGCTCGCCGGTCGCGGCAACCTCTGGGCCGGGCGTTGGCTCGCGACCGCGACGACCAGAGCATGGTTGCCGGTCGCCGTCGCTGCGGCGCTGCCCTCCCGTCGAGTCAGGAGGGCACTCGCCGCTGCGGTCGTCGTCCCCAGCCTCCTCGAGTGGGTCGAGCGCCGCCCGGACCTCGATCCGATCACCTGGACGGCCATCCGACTCCTCGACGACGCCGCCTACTGCGCCGGGGTGTGGCGGGGGTGCAGCGACGTCGGCCGTTGGCGGGCGATCCGGCCGCGACTGTCGGGCATTCCGGGGCTGACCGACCGCTGAGCGGTCGATGTGGCGGGTGTCACGAGTCTCGTTGCGATGCGCGGAATCGTCCTTGCCGGTTGCTACCGTCTTGGGGGTCGACCCGCGGGTGTAGCTCAATGGTAGAGCCCCAGCCTTCCAAGCTGGTCATGCGGGTTCGATTCCCGTCACCCGCTCCACTTCATCCCCGATCGTCGAGGACCCCGCCCCGTGAATCGCCTCTCCAAGCTGCTGCTGGTCGCGTCCATCGCGCTCATGTTCACCGGCATCGGACTCGCCGTGGCACAGCCCGGCTCACTCGGCGACGACGACGAGTCGGCAGCGGTGGCGCAGCCCGACACCGGCACCGACAGCTCCACGGACACGGACACGGACACCGACACCTCCACGACGGCAGCCGACGCCGGTGATGACGAGGTCGCGGCCGGACCGACCACGACCAGCGGTCCCACGACGACGGCCATCCCACCGGCGACGACAGCACCCGACGACGGCACCGGCACTGGCTCCGGCGTCGGTTCCGACGGCACGGGCAGCGACAACGACTCCTCGAGCGATCTCGCCGACACCGGCGGCACTTCGATGATCCTCGCCGGCCTCGCAGTCGGCGCCACCGGCCTGTTCCTCCGCCGCCGCGCCATCGCCTGATCGGGCGGCCGCCGAACAAGTCGAGGTCGGCATTCCGTCGCGGACGAATGCGCAGCATTCGTCACTTCGCCGAAGGCGAAGCGTGCCCCCGGTAGGACTCGAACCCACAACCTGACGGGTAGAAACCGCCTGCTCTATCCAGTTGAGCTACGAAGGCAAGGCGCCGCAGGCTATCGGTCGGACCGAACGGTCGACGATGGCCGGTCGGTAGCGAGCGGCACGCGCCGGCGGCCGCTCCCGAGGTCGAGCAGGAGGTCCTCGATCGGGACGGCCCGACTGAAGTAGTACCCCTGCCCCAACTGGCAGCCCATCGCACGCAGCGCGGCGAGCTGCTCGTCGGTCTCGATGCCCTCGGCGATGACGTCCACGCCGAGCTGCATTCCCAGAC
>JAPKDO010000158.1 GCA_028822535.1 Acidimicrobiales bacterium | reverse complement strand
CGCCGCGGCGGCGGCAGCCGCGGCGAGACCGGTCACCCATCGGGCCTGGACGTCATGTCGCGACGCCGGGCCGGCGGTCGCGACGACACCGGCGATCCCGAGGATGGGCAGCGCCAGCGCCGCCACGAGCACGGAGTTCATGCCGGCCACGCCGCCAGCACGACAGCGGCCACGCCGGCGGCGACCGCGAGCGATGCGCGCACCCGCGCGACGGCGGGGCGGTCATCAGCCGTGGTCAGGACGAAGGCCAGCACCGTGGCGACGACGGTGGCGGCGATCCGAGGGGCGAGGTCCCCGCCCGGGCCGGGCCCGACCGCGATGGCTGCGGCCAGCGCACCGCCGGCGATGGCGACCATGACGCGCTGCAGGTTCGTCGCGTCGGCGGGGGCGCGGACGGCGAGGACCGCTGCGGTCGCGGCCAGCCACGCCGACGCCGCCGCGGTCACGGGACCGAACGTCCCGGCCGGGCCGAGCACGCTCTGGATTCCTGCGAGGTCGTCGAAACCCACCGTCGTGAACCGGGCGGCGACGGCGGCAACGGCGAGCAACAGCGCGGTCAGCGTCCACCGGCTGCGGGCGGCCACGGCCAGGAACACCACAGCGACGACCATCGAACCCGTCGACGTCAGGGCCAGGCCGGCGGCCCCGACGGCCGCGCCGGTCTCGAGCGCTCCGGGGGTCAGACCAAGGACGGCGTGCGGGGCATCGTCCGCCGCCGGCGAGGCAGCGGGTGCGGTCACCGGCCCCGTCGCCCTTCGACCGGGAATGTCTGCACGAGGTGATTCCAGCCGCAGTCGGCGCACACCTCGACGACGTAACAGGTGCACTCGGTCGTGGTGCGGCGCACCTTGTCCATGTCTTCCCGGTCCTCGACCGCGTACCCCGACTTCGGCAGATGCGGACCGAAGGCGTAGGTCACGAGGACGAGCTTGCAGTCCTCACAGATCGGACACGTCTCCGAGGTCTTGCGCGCGATGTTGGCCGCCGCTCGCCGGAGCTCGGGATGCGCATCGCACACCTCGTGCTTGGCGAGGCGCCCCTTCTTGAACTCGTTGACCTGGGCCAGGCGCGCCATGCGGTAGTCGACGGCACCCATCGGCCGGTCGTCACCGGCGCCACGGATCGGTGGGGCACCGGGGTGGAAGGCCATCGGAGCGAGGGTACCCACTCCCCGGGGCGGTCCGACGTCGTGTCCACCGACGTGTCCATCGGTGGGAGTGAGCCGGCGGGCAGACTGGTCGCATGGCTTGGACCCCGTTCACCGTTGCTGCCCCGACGGGGGCCACCCTGCCCGACGACACCGTCACCTACGGGCCCTGCATCCCCCGCGAAGACTCGCTCAAGCTGCTCGGCGACGTTTCCGGCAAGCGCGTGCTCGACCTGGGGTGCGGCGCCGGCGCAAATGCCGTGGCGCTGGCGCGCGCCGGCGCACGGACGATCGCCGTCGACGAGTCGGCGGAACAGATCGGTCATGCCCGCGCGGCGGTCGACGCCGCCGATCTGCGGGTCGAACTCCACCACGCCTCACTGGCCGAGCTCGCGTTCTTGCGCGCCGACACCATCGACGCCGTCATCAGCGTCGGGTCGCTCGCCCATGTCGCCGACATCGGCCGGGTCTTCCGTCAGCTCCACCGGGTCCTGCGCACCGAGCACGCCTTCGTGATCTCGCTCCCGCACCCGACCTTCGCCCAGCTCGATCCCGGCGTGCTCGACGGGCTCCGTATTCGCCATTCGGCGTTCGACTCGCAGCCGTTCCCGGACGAGGACCCGCGCGCGGGGATGTTCAACCGGTCGACGAGCAGCCTCTTCGTCGAACTCGGACGGGCCGGGTTCCGTGTCGACACCGTCCTCGAGCCCGCGCCCACCGACGAGGGCGGCCCGCACTGGTCCCAGGCCATGGCCGTCGTCCCGGCGACGTTGATCCTCCGCGCTCGCAAAGAGGGCATCTAGCCCGTCGAACGCTCCAACCCGACAACTGTCCGGACCGGACAGTTGTCGAAACGTCCGAGGTCTGGTCGGAAATCAAGCTCTCACCTCGATTTCTGACCACACCTGCAACAAGTGTCCGGACCGGACAGTTGTGCGGGTCAGTCGGACGAGCGGGCGGCCCACCAGGCGAGGAGGCGACGTTCCGCCTCTTCCTCGCCGAGCGGGCCTTCGTCGAGGCGGGCTTCGAGCAACATGTCGAGCGCCTCGCCCACGACGCGTGACGGCGAGATCTCCAGCAGTTCCATGACCCGGGCGCCGTCGAGGTCAGGGCGGATCGCCTTGAGTTCCTCTTCCTCCTCGAGCCGGGCGATGCGCTCCTCGAGACGGTCCATGCGCCGCGACAACATGTCGGCCTTGCGCTTGTTGCGGGTCGTGCAGTCGCAACGGGTCAGTTCGTTGAGACGGGGCAGCAGGTCGCCGGCGTCGCGCACGTAGCGCCGCACGGCGGCGTCGCTCCAGGCCTCGTCGCCGTAGCCGTGGAAGCGCAGATGCAGGAACACCAGCTTCGAGACGTCGTCGATCATCTCGTTGGAGAACTTCAGCGCCTTCATGCGCTTGCGGGTCATCCGCGCGCCGACCACCTCGTGGTGGTGGAAGCTGACGCCGTGCGCCCCGATGTCGCGGGTCGCCGGCTTGCCGACGTCGTGGAAGAGCGCGGACAGGCGCAACACCAGCTCGGGCGACGTGTTGTTGACCACCGCGATGGTGTGGGCGAGCACGTCCTTGTGGCGGTGGATCGGGTCCTGTTCGACCCGCATCTCCGGGAGTTCCGGGAAGAACTCGTGCGCCAGGCCGGTGTCGCACAGGAACCAGAGGCCGGACGAACAGTCGTCGAGCACGACCAGACGACACAGCTCGTCGCGGATGCGTTCGGCCGACACGATCTCGAGGCGCCCGGCCATCTTCTCGACCGCGAGCACCAGATCGGGGTCGGGCGTCAGGTCGTAGCGGTTGAGGAACCGGGCGGCGCGCAACATGCGGAGCGGGTCGTCGCCGAAGGACTCCTCGGGCGACAGCGGCGTGCGCAGCGCCTTGTGGACCAACAGGTCGGTCATGCCGTCGAACGGGTCGACCAGCGTCGCATCCGGGCCGTCGACCCCGGGAAGGGCCAACGCCATGGCGTTGACCGTGAAGTCCCGTCGCGAGAGGTCGGCCTCGATGTCGCTCGAGAAGACGACGTCGGGCTTGCGCGAGTCGGGCGTGTAGGCCTCGGCGCGGTGGGTGGTGATCTCGTGCGGGATCCCCCGGATGCGGCACCCGATCGTCCCGAAGCGCTTGCCCTGCAGCCACACGGCCTCGACCCCGTCGAGCCTCTTGATGACGGCTTCGATCTGGTCGGGTTCGGCGTCGGTCGTGAAGTCGAGATCGGTCGGTTCGGCGTCGTGGAGGAACAGGTCCCGCACGACCCCGCCGACCAGGTACAGGCGATGTCCGGCATCGCTGAACGCGTCGGCGAGCGGACGGATGCCGTCGAGGATCGGTTGGAACCGCTCGGGGATCACTGCGGCCGCTCCATGGGCGCCGACGCTACGGGGCGACGGTTGTCCCGGTGAACTCGGTACCCCGGAAGTGCCGCGCGACCTCGTCGGAGAACCGGTCGAGCACCTCGCGCCGTCGCTCGCCGGTGCCGAGGGTGAAGTCGGGGATGATCAGCTCGTCGACGCCGGCGTCGCGGTACGCGCCGACCGCGTCGACCAGCTCGCCGGAGCTCCCACCGAGCACCGGGCGGCCGGCCAGGCGCTCGCGCATCTCGGCCACGAAGTCCGCATCGTCGGAGAGGAACAACAGCGCCTGGGTCGACCGTCGGATCGTGGCCGGATCGCGATCGATCTCAGCACAACGCTCGTCGAGCACGCCCGACTTCTGGATGAACTTGTCGGGATCGGACCAGACGTTCCACTCGTCGGCGTAGCGAGCGGCGATGCGCAGCGTCCGCTGCTCACCGCCGCCACCGATCAGCAGCGGCATCGGGCCGACCGGCTTGGGCGCCATGGGCGCCTCGGTGAGTTGGTAGTGCTGGCCGTCGAAGTCGAGGAGCGGTTGATCGCGCAGGCCGGTGACGACCGCACAGGCTTCTTCGAACCGGTCCATCCGCTCGCGCAGCGACCACAATGGGATGCCGTACCGGTCGTGTTCGTTGACCTGCCATCCCGCACCGAGACCGAGGATGATCCGTCCGCCGCTGATGACATCGGCGGTGGCGGCCTGGTTGGCCAGCACGGCCGGATGCCGGTAGGTGTTGCCGCACACGAGCGTGCCGATGCCGATGCGCGGCACGGCTGCGGCCAACGCCGCGACGACGCTCCAGCACTCGAGCATCGGCTCGTCGATCTCTCCCATGCCCTCGTTGGGCATGAAGTGATCGGCGACGTAGACCCGGTCCCATCCCACGAGCTCGGCGTGGCGGGCGACTTCGACGATGTCGTCCCATGCCTGGTTGGTACCTGGCCACACCGCGAATTCCATGGGTGTGATGCTAACGACGCACCGCCCACACGACGAGGCGGCACCAGGCTCAGCGGAGGAGGGCGATCCGCAGTTCTTCGGGAGCGTCGGCCGCCTCGAGCGCTGCATCGGTTTCGAGGGTGCCGGACCGGACGAGGCGAGCGAGGGCCTGGTCCATCGTCTGCATGCCGTGGTAGTCGCCGTCGGCCATGAGCGACCGCAAGCCATCGTGGTCGCCGTCGACGATGCAGTGTTCGATCTTGGCCGTCCCGACCATCGACTCGACGGCGGCGACCTGATCGCCACTGGTGGTGGTCAGGAGTTGCTGGGCGAGGACGCCGGCCACGGAGCGGGCGAGGGCGTCGCGCATGATCGGGCGTTCGTCGAAGGTGAACAACTCGAGGAAGGTGTTCACGGCGCCGACGACCGACCGTCCGCCGATGGCGGCGAACACGACCCGGCCGCGGGCCACGGCGTCGATCACCGCGAGCGCGGTGTCGCGGTCCACGACGTCGGAGACGGCCACGATGTCGGCATCGAGCTTCGACGCGGTGCGCACGCCGTCGCCGATCGAACGGACGTCGGCGCCGACCTCGAGTTGGCTCACGAGGCCCGAACCGTCGCGGTGGAGCGTCTCGATCGGGTCCTCGACGGTCACCACGTGGCATTTCCGAGTCCGGTTGGCGTGGTCGACGAGCGCGGTCAGGGTCGTGGTCGCGCCGTTGCCGACCGGGCTGGCCACGAGCACGAGACCGCGGTCGCTGGCGGCGAGTGACGCTGCGGCCGACGGGAGGTCGAGGGCCTCGATGGTCCGGATCTCGTCGGGCACGGCGTGGATCACGAGTGCCACGGAGCCCCGTTGGCGGAACGCGGCGAACCGGAACCGGCCGACGCCCGACTCGGAGTGTGCGCCGACGGCGGAGCCGGTGCGGATCAACTCGTCCTGTTGGTCGGCGTCGAGCATCGACTGCGCGAAGAGCGCGACGTACTCGGTGGACAGCGTCTCGTCGCCGTGACGGACGAGGTCGCCGCCGATCCGCAGCACGGGCACGCTGCCCGGCTTGCAGTGCAGATCGGACGCGCCCGTGTCGGCCACGACGCGGAGGAGGTCACGATGGTCCACGTCCTGATGATCGGCCGGATCGGCCGGATCCTTGAGCCGGGGCTGGTCAGAGATGGTGGATCTGACGCACCTTGGCCACGACGGCGTCCCCGGGGCCGGAACTCGTCACCGGTTCGGGACGGACCTCGACGCCCGACATGGCACCGAGCGTGGCCGAGGTCGACGCCGCGACGGCGTCGAGGTCGTAGCCACCCTCGAGGAAGACGATCGACCGGGAGGCCGGGACCAGGCGCAGGAGGCGGGCGGTGAGGTCGTGGTAGTCGCCGGAGGTGAGGCCGAGCCCGGTGAGTGGGTCGTTGCGGTGGGCGTCGAACCCGGTCGACACCAGCAGCCAGGTCGGGAGGTGCCGTTCGGCGATCGGCACCACGATCTCGTCGATGGCACGGCGGTAGACGTCGCCGGCGGCCCCCTCGGGGACCGGGATGTTCACGGTCGTGCCCGGCGCCGCCGGCCCGCCCGTGTCGGACGCCGGCCCCGTCCCCGGATACATCGGGTATTCGTGGATCGACACGTAGGCGACGCGCGGGTCGTCCCAGAACGCGTCCTGCGTGCCGTTGCCGTGGTGGGCGTCGATGTCGACGATCAACACCCGTTCGCCCGCCTCGGCCAGCGCCGCGGCGGTGATCGCGACGTTGTTCAGGAGGCAGAACCCCATTGCCCGGGTCGGGGTCGCGTGATGACCGGGCGGCCGCACGGCGAGGAACGCGGTATCGGCCTCACCGGCGCGGAGTCGGTCGGCGGCGTCGAGACCGGCGCCGGCGGCGAGGCGTGCGATCTCCCATGAGCGTCCGCTGGCCACGGTGTCGGCGTCGAGTCGGCCGCCGCCGGACTCACAGAACCGTTCGAGTGCGGTCAGGAAGTCGCGGTCGTGCACCAGGGCCAGTTCGTCGACCGTGGCCTCCCGTGGTTCCTGGACCACGAGATCCTCGGTGACGGTCGACGCGACCACGCCACGATCGACGGCGCCCATGCGCTCGGGCCGCTCCGGATGACCGGCCGACGTGTCGTGCAACACGAAGCGCGGGTCGGTGTAGAGCAGCGTCGGCATGCGTCCACTGTGGCGCGACAGACGCGGGGATGCGAGTGCCCGGCGCACAAAGGGCACGTAACGTGACGCCTGCATGGCTGGACTCGTCGCGCTCCGCCCCCGGTGACCGTCACCGGCGCCGCCTCCGCGAACGGGGTCCGCATCCGGGTTCGTTCGTGGCGCGGCCGGAACGACACGGCCGAGTGCCTCGCTGCCCCCATCGGTGCGATCGTCCCCCCGGACCTGGTCGCCGACGCCGTCGAACGCGCCCAGACCGCCGGCTACCGGCGGGTGGTGACCCCGGCATTGCCGCCGTACGAGTGGCGCCCCTACCTCGACGCCGGATTCGACATCCGCGAGCGCCTCCATCTGCTCGGACATCATCTGCTCGACGTGCCCGATCGCCATGACATCCGGCTCAAGCGTGTCGGTCGGCGGGACCTCGATCACGTCCTCGACCTCGACCAGCGGGCGTTCCAACCCTTCTGGCGTCTCGACCGCGGCGGACTCGACGAGGCCGTGCACGCCACCCCGTCGTCCCGGTTCCGGATGGTCCGCGACGGGACGGGCTACGCCCTGTTCGGGCGGGCAGGGACGCGTGGCTACGTGCAGCGGCTGGCCGTCGCCCCGGAAGCGGAGGGCGCTGGACTCGGTGCGGCGATGGTCGTCGACGGCCTGCACTGGATGAAGCGATGGCGGATCGTCGAGGCACTGGTCAACACCCAGGAGTCCAACGAGCGGGCCGTCGCGCTCTACGAACGGCTCGGCTTCCGGCGCCGGCCGGGCGGTCTCGCCGTCCTCGAGATCGACCTCGGCGAGAGCACACCCCGCCCATGACCCGCCTCTCCCGCCGATCGGTGGCCGCGTTGTTCGTCGGGGTCGCGCTCGTGTTGGGCGCGGCTCCCGCGAGCGCCCACCGAGCGATCCCGAGCCAGGAGGAGCCGGAGCCGGCAGCGTCGATCGACCTCGTCGCCCGGTCGGCCTGGATCGGCGAGGACCGACCACTGACCCTCGACGTCGCCCTCTCCGGCGACACCGCCGACACGACGATGCGAGTGCGGATCCATCCACCACTCGGCTCGAGCGCGGACCTCGACACATCCCTCGACGCCGACGTCGGCGGCATCACCCGCACCATCGACCTCGGCCCGACCGACGAGATGCCGGTCGACGCGGACGGCACGCGACGCATCGAGATCACCGGCGACGACATCCGGCTCCCCGGCATCCACCCCGTGGTGGTCGAGCTGCGTTCGGCCGGCGAGGTCGTCGGGCTGATCCGAACGCCGGTGATCCGCCTCGGGTCGCAGGACGACCCGCTCCCTGCCCCGACGCTGTCGCTCGTCGTCGACGTCGCCGTCCCCCCGACGCTCGAGCCCGAGGGACGCCGTGCCCTCACCGGCGCCGAACTCGACCGGCTGAACCGGCTCGCGGGGTTCCTCGACGACCTCCGTGCGCTCGACGAACCCCCACCGGTCACCCTCGTCGTCGTCCCCGACACGATCGACGCCCTGACCGCCTCGACCGACCAGCGGGCCGCCGACGTGATCGACGCACTGCGCGCAGCGGTCGCCCTCGATTCGACCACGACGGTGGCCCACCCCTATGTGCCGGTGTCCGCCGCCGCGCTGGTGGACGCCGACCTGGGCGACGTGGTCGACGTCATCTCCGACACCGGCTCGCAGGTGCTCGCCGACCGCCTGGGTGCCGGGCCGGCGGCGGCGCTGTGGCCCGATGCCGACGTCATCCCCGAGGCCGCGGCGGTGCTCGTCGGCCGAGGCGTGCGCGCCGTGCTCACCGGATCTCGTACTGCCGCCGACGTCGGGGCCGAGCCTCCGGGCGACGAACGTGGGCCGCTCACACCGGCCGGCCCACGGCCCGTGGGCGCGTTGTCGGAGTCGGGCATCGACGCGGTGGTGGCCGACGATGATCTCGGTACGGAACTCATGGCCCCGATCGGCGATCGCGTGGACGACCCCGTCGTCGCCGTCGCCGACCTGTTGCTCCGCGACGGGGGACGGGGTTCGGACGTGGTCGTGCGCCTCGACGATGCCCCCGCAGGATCGCTGGTGCACGCGCTGGTCCCGCTACTGGCCGACCCCAGCTCGCCGGTCCCGACGAGCAGGGTCCCCACGGGTGAACCGACGCCCGACGCCGACGGTGAACCGCCCGGTCCGGTCACGCTCCCCACGGGATCGGCCGACGACCTGGCCCCCATCGCCGACCGGTACCGCGACGTCGCCGCCGGACTCGGCACCTTCACGTCGTTCGTCGACACGGGCTCGGCCACGGCGGCCACACTCCGGTTGCAGCTCCTGACC
>JAPKDO010000506.1 GCA_028822535.1 Acidimicrobiales bacterium | reverse complement strand
GAACTGCACAGGGTGGAGACCGCCGTTGTCGTACATCCGGCGCGAGCGACGATTCGCGAACTCGTGCGGAAGCGAATGCGGGTCGAGTCAGCCAACGCGACGCGCAGAAGCCGTGAGGTCGGGGTGCTACGGACGGCGTTCGACGCAGTAGCACTCGCTCGGCCTCCGGTGCGAGGATTGCTACGCGGGGGCCGAGTCGATCTCCTTGCTGTCGAATGGCTGCTCCGGATCTTCGGGGCGGCGGCCTGGCTGCGCTCGACCCCCGGAGCGAGGGTCCACGAGTGAAGCGACCGTCCGTGGCCCTGGTGTCCGACTACAGACTCAATCCGTACCTGGCGTTGCTCGCCGAGTCGCAGCGCGCGGAGTTCGACGTCGTTGTCGGTGTGCCGTCGCTCCGTACGGCCGTCATGAGTCTGGGAGCGTCCTTGCCCGATGTGCTGCACCTCCACTGGGAAGGTCATTGGATCGCGAGGAGAACCAGGTCCGGGTCGGTGCTTGGGTTTCTCCGCCTCGCCCTCCTGGTGGTCCTGGCCCGCCTGCGCGGTCGACGAGTGATCTGGACTGTTCACAACGTTCGCAGTCACGACTCGCCGAACCCGGACCTCGAGCGCTTGCTCCAGGCAGCGCTCGCTCGGGTGGTGTCGGACATCACCGTCCACAGCGAGTCCGGGAGACGAACCGTTGCCGATCATCTCCATCTGGACCTGGAATCGGTGACCGTCGTGCATCACGGCGCCTACGGGGGCCATCCCAGCGGTCGAGTGCCCCGAGACACGAAGATCACCTTCCTCACTCTCGGCCTGCTTCGACCGTACAAGCGCCTCGTGGAGTTGGTCGAGAGCGTCGCAGCGTGTGACACCGACGTTCGACTGGTGATCTCCGGCCCGGCCATCGACGACGCGTACTCATCCGAGGTCGAGCGCGCGGCGAGCCAAGTCGACGGCATCGATCTCCGGCTGGGGGAACAAGATGACAGCGATCTCGCCGACCTGTTCGCGTCCGCTGACGTCTTCCTACTCGGGGCCCAAGGGCAATTGACCTCAGGGAGCGCAATCCTCGCCGCCTCCTATGGTGTTCCCGTGATGGCACCGCGGTCATCGTTCCTCGACGACACCTTCGGACCGTTCTACCTCGCTGGGGATCCTACGGAGCCAGAGGCGTTGGACTTCGTCGCATCGAAGGTCGGCACTCAGCGGCTCGAGGCGTTGGCGGCCGGGGCGTTCTCGCGAGTCAAGACACATACCTTCGATGGGATGGCATCAGGGTACGCCCAGGCGTACCTGAGAACGTCCGTACCGATCCGATGACCGCGGCCAATCGGAGAGAGATGCTCCGGGTGCTATTTTCTGACGCAGACCGTTTGGATCGTCGAAGACTCGCCACGGCCACGGTCGCGTCGGTCGCTGCGGCACCGTTCGAACTGCTCGGCCTCGTGCTCCTGGTGCCGATGCTCCAGATCCTCACGAACGACGGTCCCATCAGCGGCGGTGTCGCCGGGACGATGTCGGATCTCACAGGCATCGATGAGCGGGGGCAGCTCGGGCTTGTGCTCGCTGCGCTGGTCGTTGTCGCGTTTGCGACTCGTGCGTTGGTGTCGTTGGCGCTGCGCTACTGGATACTGGGCGTTCTGCAAGGCGTGAGCGAGCGCCAGTCGGTGAGGCTCTTCGACGGGTACCTGCACGAGCCGTA
>JAPKDO010000505.1 GCA_028822535.1 Acidimicrobiales bacterium | reverse complement strand
GTCTGGGCCGTGTCTCAGTCCCAGTGTGGCTGATCTTCCTCTCAGAACAGCTACCCGTCGTCGCCTTGGTGAGCCGTTACCTCACCAACAAGCTGATAGGCCGCGAGACCCTCCCAAAGCGGAATCCATTTCTTCACATCGCCAGGAGACGTCGTGAAGGTATCCGGTATTAGCTCACCTTTCGGTGGGTTATCCCGGTCTTCGGGGCAGGTTTCTCACGTGTTACTCACCCGTTCGCCACTCGACCGTTCGGAGCAAGCTCCGAGGGCCTCGTTCGACTTGCATGTGTTAAGCGTGCCGCCAGCGTTCGTCCTGAGCCAGGATCAAACTCTCCGTCAAGATCTTGCGTTGCTGTCGGTAATTGCTGACAGACAGCGACGACTCGATCAATTGGTTGAGCGGCACCGGCCTGACTGACCGGCGCCTGCTGGCATCTATCTCATTGAATTGTGGTCTTGGGTAGACCAATAAGAAACTCAAAGATGACAGGTGCAAATGTTTCTCGTGCGACCACTCTCGCCGAAGCGAGGGCAATCGCCCGCACTCACACGTCATTCCTCTCTTCTGTTTTCAAGGAGCTATTCTGGCAAGCGCCAGATCCGAAGATCGTGGCGGTGTTGCCGGAGCGGGCAAGCTAGCGAGTGGCTGGTCCCGATGCAAACTCCGTGCCGCCGGCGCGTTCGAAATAGCTGAACGTTTCGATGGTGCGGAGCCGCGGGGGCCGTTGCCGGCGCTGACTCGTCCGTGCCTCGTTCCGACCGTAGCGGCCGTGCGGGGCGAAGAACCAAGGTATCGCTATGGGCGACCCACGTCAACTTCAGGCGGAATCTTTTTGGAGATCGAGGACCGCATAGCGCTTCCGACCCTTGCGGAGGAGCACGTATCGCCCATGACGAGCGTCGTCCGCGGTCACGAGATCGCCCTCGGCGAGCCTGCGACCGGTCACGGAGACGGCGTCGTCCCGGAGGAGACGACGGGCCTCGCTGTTGGACTTCGCGAGTCCGGCGCCGACCAGCAGCGGTACCGGATCGATGCCATCGGAGATCGACATGCCGTCGGGCGGCCCGATGGTGGCGACCTCGTTGGCGACGACCTCCCACGCTCCCGGACCCGCCTCGCTCGGGTCGCCGCCGAAGAGCACGGCCGATGCCTCGGCCGCCGCCTCGGCCGCAGCGACCCCGTGCACGATCGCCGTCACCTCGTGTGCGAGACGCCGTTGCGCCCGTCGCTCCTGCGGGTTGTCGAGGTGCACGGCGACGAGATCTCGGATCTCTCGGACCGCCAGGAGCGTCAGCTGCAACAGGAACTTCTCGACGTCACGGTCGTCGACGTTCATCCAGTACTGGAAAAAGGCGTACGGCGAGGTCTGGTCGGGGTCCAACCAGATGGCACCACCGGCCGACTTGCCGAACTTGGCGCCGTCGGCCCGGGTCATCAGTGGCCAGGTGAACGCGTGGACCGTCGCGTGGGAGCGTCGGCGGACCATGTCGACGCCGGCGACGATGTTCCCCCACTGGTCGGAGCCGCCGATCTGGAGTTCGACATCCTCCGCGTGGTGGAGGTGCCAGTAGTCGTTGGCCTGGAGCAGCATGTAGCTGAACTCCGTGAAGGAGATCCCGTGCTCGGACTCCACCCTCGCCTTGATGGACTCCTTGGCGAGCATCTGGTTCACCGTGACGTGCTTGCCGACAT
>JAPKDO010000504.1 GCA_028822535.1 Acidimicrobiales bacterium | reverse complement strand
TCCCGGCCCTCGCCGAACAGCATCGGGATGACGTCGGACTCCTCTGCGGGCCAGTAGCGCACCGACCCGCCGCCGATGTGTTCGGCCTCGCGGAACCGCAACCCGTCGACCATGCGCAACATCTGGTCGACCGTGATCTCGGACCGGGGATCCGTGTCGTCCCACTCCGGCACGTCGACCGGCTCGTGGACGTCGAGGCGACCCTGGCGCACGAGGATGCCGACCAACGACTGGGTGATGCTCTTGGCCATCGACCACGAGGCGAACGTGTCGTCTGGTGAGGCATCGGGGGCGTAGCGCTCGGCGACGATCGCACCGCGGTGTGCGATGACGACGGCGTGGGTGCGCTCGAGGTCGTCGGGTTCGGGCCGGCCTGGTGCCGGGAAGGCGTGGTCGAGCAGCGCGTCGAGCGCTGCGGCGTCGACGGCCGGGTCGAGGGTGCCGCTCGGCCACTCGTCGGTGGGGAAGGGGACGCCGTCGGGTTGAGGCGGCAGCGGGACCAGATCGCTCATGACGCACCGAACCCGAGCGCGTCGAGCAGTCCGGATGGGTCGGCGACACCGATGCGGAGGTGTTCGAGCCGGATCGGGATCCCGCTCATCCGGGCCTGCACCGACGGCGAGATGTCGATGCCGACGCCGGGGCCGAGGGTCCCGTTGACCTGCCACCGACCCCGCAGACCGTGGACGCCGATGCCGACCCAGCCGACCATGTCCTCCGGATCGGCGCCGACGATCGACGACCGCGGGATCGTCGCCCGGAACGCCCACCCCATCCGGACGTGGACCTCGTCGTCGCCGACCTCGACCCACGACTGCTTCTCGCCGGCACCGACGATGCCGGCCAGCCCCTGGAGTCGCCCGAACCGGACGTCGAATCGAGTGCTCATGGGCTGATCCAATCACGTCGATCGAGGCCGAGGGGCTGGGCCCGCGTCGGGGAGTCCGATCAGGCGCCGAGGAGGCCGATCAGGTCGGCGAAGTAGGCGAACGCGAAGCCGGTGTAGAAGACCCCGGCGGCACCGAGGAGGACCTGCATGGCCGCGCTCGGACGTCCGGGTGAGGGGAGTCGCCGGTTGAGCGCGAGCGTCGCGAACACGATGAACGGGGTGTGCAGCGTGGCGACGATGCCCGACACGGACATGATCGCGACCGGATCGCGCACGACGGCGATGACGAGCGCGGGAGCGATGCCGACCACCACGACGGCGAAGAGGGATTTGATGGCTCGCCGCAGGTTCATGCCCGCGGGTCGTCGTTCGAGGAGCGATCGCAGCCGGCTGCGATCCCGGGGCAACAACAACGTGATGTCGGCGAACGTGCGCGACCAGCCGTCCTGGTTCGCGAGGACGCTGCCGCCGAGGGTGACGAGGATGGCGGCGGTCATCAGCCAGTAGCCGGTCCGGCCCCAGACGTCGGAGAAGAGCCGGGTCAGGTCATCGGCGACCTCGACGCCGGACGGGACCAGACCCTCGGGCGCCAGGAGTTCGGCACCGAGAAACAGGAATGACGTGATGACGACGGTGCCGGTGACGACGCCGATCGCCGCGGTGGTCGACATGGTGCGAAGCCAGCTGTCGAAGCGGGCGACTCGCTGGTCCGGGTCGCTGCCGGGGTCGCTCCCCGGGTCCTCGTCCTGGCGGTCCTCGTCGATCTCACCTTCGGAGAGATCGGCCGCGCCGCCGCCGTAGCCGCG
>JAPKDO010000503.1 GCA_028822535.1 Acidimicrobiales bacterium | reverse complement strand
GCGGTTGTTGTTCGGTGTCCGACGTCGACGACGCCCGTCGGGTCGCCGATCACCTGGGCATCGCCCATCACGTCTTCAACTTCGGTGACGACTTCACCCGCGACGTGATCGACCCCTATGTCGCTGCGCACCAGGCCGGCCAGACACCGAACCCGTGCATCGAGTGCAACCGTCACCTCAAGTTCGACCGTCTCCTGCGCCGCGCCGATGCGTTGGGGTTCGACCACGTCGCCACCGGTCACCACGTCCGCATCGGAAACGACGCCTCGGGTCGACCCCATCTCCAGCGGGGCCATGACCTGGCCAAGGACCAGAGCTACGTGCTCTACGTCGTGCCGGGGTCGGTGCTGCCGCGCGTGTCGTTCCCGATCGGACACGTGACCAAGGACGAGGTCCGTGCCGAAGCCGCCCGCCTCGGCCTCCGCACGGCATCGAAGCCCGACAGCCAGGACGTGTGCTTCATCACCTCGACCCAGGGACGTAGCGGATTCCTGGACGACCGGGTCGAACTGCACCCCGGCGAGATCGTCGATGCGTCGGACCCCGCTGGCAAGCCGATCGGGTCGGTCGACGCCGTCGAGTTGGTCACGATCGGTCAGCGCCGCGGCCTCGGCCTCGGTGGCTACGACACGCCCCGCTACGTGGTCGACGTCGACGTGTCGGAGGCCCGCGTCACGATCGGTGAGAAGGCGGCGCTGCTGTCGTCCACCGTCGAGTTGGACCAGGTCGTGTGGGCACACGACCCGATCGACGGTCCGGTCCTGGTCCAGAGCAGCGCTCACGGCGATCCACTGCCCGGTCGGGTGTCGTCGGCCCCTGACGGGGTGGTGTCCGTCACCTTCGACAAGCCCCGTCGTCGGATCGCCCCCGGCCAGTCGGTCGTGTTCTACCGGGACGATCTGGTCGTCGGTGGCGGCGTATCCGTCCGCTCGGAGAATGCGTGAACGATTCGGAACTGGTGTCGGCCGTGATGGCCTTGATGCCGTCGGGCACTCGGGAGCGCTGGGGGTGGCACGACGCCACGGTCGTCGGACGAGCGGGATCGGTGGTCGCACTGGATGCCGGCGGCCTCCCGGAGCCCATGTACTGCGGTCACATCTCCCTGGATGTGGACACGCGCACCGTGGAGTTCCTCGCGATCGACGCCCGAGCGCCTCATGAGCAGCGTTGGCTCTTCGAACCTGATGCCGGCTGGTGGTCGGAGGTCGGTTCACACCCCCTGCTCGCGGTCGTCTGACCGCAGATCCGTTCGGGGACGTCGGCGGATATCGTCGACGTCATGGCACAGAACGACTCATCGATCGGCTACATCGGCAACATCGAGACGGCGACGCTCGACAACCCGCACTTCCGCGAAGCGCTGTTCACGGGCAACAACCTCCAGATGACGGTGATGAACATCCCGCCCGGCGGCGAGGTCGGCCTCGAGATGCACGACGACCTCGACCAGTTCCTGCGGATCGAATCCGGCAAGGCGACGGTCACGCTCGGCCCAGCCGAGGACCAGGTCGACGAGACGCACGAGGTCGGCGACGACTGGGCGATCATCGTGCCGGGCGGCGTCTGGCACAACGTCATCAACGCCGGTGACGAACCGCTCAAGCTGTACTCGCTCTACAGCCCGCCCGAACACCCGGCCGGCACGATCCACGAGACCAAGGCCGAGTCCGACGCCGCCGAGGCTGAGCACCACCACTAGC
>JAPKDO010000157.1 GCA_028822535.1 Acidimicrobiales bacterium | reverse complement strand
ACCACCGCGAGGGGGTCGTCGCTTCCGCGAAGCGGGTCATGGCCGAACACGCGGACGCGCTCGACCGCCTGGGCTGGTGACCGGCTCGGTCGAGTATCTCGCTCTCGACGACCTCCTCGGGCTCGCCGTCTCGCTTCTCGGCGACCCACCTCCCGTACAGGACCTCGGTCTGCTCGCCGCCGCAGAGGCACGCCCGCAAGCCTCGGCGTTCGGCGACGACGCCTACACCGACCTCTGTTCGAAGGCGGCGGCGCTGCTGCACTCGGTCGTCAAGCATCGCCCACTCGTCGACGGCGACAAGCGCCTCGGCTGGCTGTCCTGTGCGGTCTTCCTCGACCTGAACGGCATCGATCCGACGGCAGCGACCAACGATCAGGTGTACGACCTCGTCATCGAGGTGGCGTCGACGCCGATCGACGTCGACGCGATCGCGACTGCTCTGCAGGGGATGCTCGACGTCGGTTGACCGGGAACGTGCCGCATGCGAACCGATCGCCCTCGACGGCTTGTTCTGCGAACTCCTGCAGGCGAACTCGCCTTTGCTATCGGCGCATCGGCTCGGATGACGAACGCGCCGATCGGCGCGTTCCCCCGATATAGCGATGGCTACGCGCCGAACCTCGAACCGGGAGGAAGCTCGCCAACGCGCCGATCGGCGCGTTGCATCGACATATGTATGCCAACGCGCCGAACCTTCGTCCACCCACACCGACTGCCGGACCGCGCGGGCCGCTCGCTACTCGGACGTCGACCTATCGACGGCGGTCGTGATTCTGCGGCGCGACCCCACTGAGGAGGACCCGCGCGATCGCGGCACGTCGGGACGGGCCCGTCGACCTGCCGTGTCTGAACTCGACGTGTGAGGCGTCGGGGGCCGACGCCCACGACGTCGAGAATGGAGCTGAAGGTTGCCGCACCAAGAAGTGCCGGATCGTTGGGGGCGGTCAACGGCCCCGCCGCTCCTATCGCTCACCCGCTCCATCGTCATGCGCCCGCGCCTCGATCCAAAGTCGCTCCGATGTGGCGCTCTGGGTCGTCCACACCTGGAGTGTCGGAGCGGGTCGCCGGCGTGTGACATCCATGGCATAGTTGTGGCATGGCCCGTGAGCGTGTCAGCACCACCGTCGACGGCGACCTGCTCGCCGAGGCTCGGACCCGACAGGCGGGGCTCAGCGACTCCGCCCTCTTCGATGCCGCACTCACCGCACTCGTGCGTGCCAGTCGTCGTGCGGAGATCGATGCGTCCTACGCGGCGTACGACGACCATCCCCTCGACGAGCCCGACGAGTGGGGCGATCTGGCGGCGTTCCGTGACGCTGCTGCTGCGTCATGACCGCCATGCCCGAGCGGGGCGAGGTCTGGTGGTGCGAACTGCCCGACGTCGGACGCCGTCCGGTGGTCGTGCTCTCTCGGGATGCGGCCATCCCCCGGCTCGGTCGCACGCTGGTCGGGCCATGCACGACGACGATCCGCGGACTCGCGAGTGAGGTCTTGCTGGAACCGGGCGACGATCCGGTGCCACTGCGATCCGCCGTCAACCTGGACTCAATCGAGAGCGTCTCGATCGGGGTGCTCGTCGAGCGATTGGGCCGGCTGAGTGACCGACGAATGGGCGAGGTCTGCGCGGCGGTCGCCGTCGCGACCGATTACCAGCGCTGACCGACCGGGTCGCCCGTTCAGTCCGCCGCCGGCGGTGTCGGCATCATCGACAACATCGCCTCGAGGATGCGGGCCAGCGCCGTCAGCGTCGTGAACAGTTGCTTGTCGCGCCCGGCGGCGTCGTCTTCCAACCCGAGCATCAGTTCGAGGCCGATGAACACCGACACGATGAGGTAGGCGAGATCGGCGGTGGGCACGAGCGTGACGTAGGGGGAGTCGGCGAGCGCTTCGGTCAGCGCGGCCTCGACGGTGTCGGCCCACGGCTGGAAGCGTTCACGCAACGGTTCGCGCAGGTCGGGTTCGGTGGCGACGCTCGCCAGCAGCTGGGCGAGGATCGCGATGTGGCCGTCCTGCAGTTCTTCGAGGTGGAGTTCGCCGGCGATCTCGACGATGTCGGCGAGTGATCCGACGCCGGTGAGGCGGTCGGCGTAGCGGTCGGTGCGCTCGGCCGAGAGCTGGTCGAGGGCGGCGACGAACAGATCGTTCAGCGAACCGAAGTGGTAGAAGATCAGCGCCTGGTTGAAGTCGCCGTGGCGGGCGATCGCCCGGGCGCTCGCCCCCATGATCCCGTCGGTGCGCAGGCTCGTCCGAGCTGCGGCGATGATGCGGGCCTTCGTGTCCTCGGACGACGACCCCTTGCTCGAGCCCTTGGCTCCGGTTCGTGGCACGGCGGGAACCTAACGCTCAGCCGTAGACATGACGGCAGTTGTCGGACGTGCACGTCGGCTCACGCATGAAGCGGGCGAGGTCGCCGCGACGCTTCGAGAACTGCTCGAAGAATCGACCGGCCAGCGGCGCCAGCGACGGCCCCGACAGCCGGTACGACCAGAGCCGGTACTCGACCGTCGCCCACAGTGCCATGAGGAATGCGGCCGGCCCGATCCACGCCTCGCCCCGGTCGCTGACCACGACGAGTTCCTCGCCGAGCCAGGGGAGGTGGGCGCCGAACCGGTCGACGGCCTCGGCCGAGTCGGTGGCGAGGAACGTCAGCGGCACGTGCGTCGGCTGTGACTCGAGCCAGTGACGGCAGCGGACGCAGATCGGGCAGTCGGCGTCGTAGAGCACCAACAGCCCGCCGGGTGACTTCGCAGCGGAAGCCACCCGGCCTTCGGTGGTCATCGAGACCAGCATCGTCGGTCCTTCGTTCAACCGACCGGCTGCCAGTCGGCAGGGTCCGGCGGGGGCGGGGGGACGAACGCCTGGGGTGCGACGGGCGGCGGCATGTGCTGGGCCGTGGCCCGGCGACGCACCCGGTAGAAGACGTACAGGTTCACGAAGTGCACGGCCGCCAGCGTCAGCAACAGGACGCCGAGCTTGTTGGCCAGGACCTCGAGCGCTTCGACCCCGCCGTCGACCTCCTGTGAACGCAACAGCACGGCGGCGTAGCCGAGGTTGGCCATGTAGAAGCCGGTGACCAGCAGCCGGTTGACGGCGGCGGCCAGGCGGGCATCGTCGAAGACGTCTTCGAGGAAGACGGCTCCGTTCTCGAAGAGCGTGCGGGCCAGGTACACGACCAGCCCCACCGCCACTGCGCTGTAAACGACGTAGACGCCGATCATCGGATCTCCCATGACTCGCTCCTTGCTTCTTGTGCTGTGAATTGGTCACCCGGATTGAGCAACTGCTCAAACAATGATTGAGCGAGTGCTCAAAGTCAAGTGTTGTCCGTCACGCCTATGGTCAGTGGGGATGACGGGTGCACCGAGGAGTCGGGTCTGGAGGGTTGGGCTCCCGGCTCGTCTCACCATGGTCGTGCTGCTGGTCCTGGGCGTCGGCTCGGGCGCTGCCGCTGCGCAGGTCGAGGAGGACGAGGTCCTGACCGTCACCCTCGACGGCCCGGGCGGTGCGCGGTCCGGCGATGGCCCGGTTGCCGGTGACGGCACAGCCGAACTCGACTTCGGGATCGACTCGTTCGGGGCCTACACCTGGGCGATCCTCGACGATGCCGGCGCCGACGTCGCCTCGGGCACGATCGTGGTCGACGAGGGGGAGCAGTCGTGCGCCGCCGCCGGTCTCGGAGAAGGTGAGTCGTGTGCCGGCGTCACCCACTCGCCACTCGAGGCCAGCCCGAGCTTCATCACGATCGCCACGCACCAGCCGATCGCGATCGCGGCGACGTCCACGACCGAGATCTCGTCCCCGGCCGGATCGGCCACGTCGACGGCGACGACCACCGCTCCCGCGCGTGAAGACGAGGGTGACTCGTCGACGCCGTGGGTACCCATCGCCGTGCCCGGGTGTGGCCTGGTCCACGTCGGTCTCGGACTACGGAAGTTCTTCGGAGGATCGCGTTCCGACTCGGACTCCGATGGAACCAGCGGCGGGTCGCCGGGCGGCGGAGCCCCGGCCACGATCGAGAAGGTTCCGCCGCCCCCGTCGTCGGAATCGAAGCCGCAGGTCTGTCGCGTCGAGGTCCAGGCGAACGAGATCAACGGCCTCGGCATCTACCACTTGTGCCTGATCTTCCATGACGAACACGGCGCTCGCTATTTCCGCGGCGGGCCAGGGGAGACCAGCTGGAAGGACGGCATCCTCGGGAGCGTGACGGCGACGACCGGCAAGCACGTCCCGGGAGCGGTCGACTGGGAGCCCGGGTGCCCGACGGTCCAGATCGCGCAGGGGCCCGACGTCTGCGCCAAGAAGGACCTGCTCTTCGCGGAGAGCCAACGCATCAACCGCATGGGTGCCGGTTACGAACTGGAGGGCCCGAACTCGAACACCACCGTCCGGCGTCTGCTCCGTGCGGCGGGGCTCCCGGAGAAGAAGCCGAACGTGCTCACGCCCGGCTGGGACCACGGCGGTCTCGACCCGAAGCCGCCGAGGCCCAGCGGGCCGGGTCCGACGCCAGCCCCCGCACCGGTGCCGCTCCCGCCGACGCCCCCGACGACCGGAGGCCCACGATGACGACCATCGACTGGTCGGCGATCGACTCGATCGAACGTGCGCGGACCCTCGTCGAGACGAGTGTCCCGGTCGGAGCGACACGTGAGGAGATCGCGGCCTTTCTCGGATCGACGGGCATCGGCCGCGCGTTCGAGGACGAGGCGGACGGCGTCATCCGGGCCGTGGTCGACGGCCCGACGCCGCAGCCGTCCGTGCAGGTCCGCTGGCTGCTCACGTTCCACCTCGGTGTCGACGACACCTGTACCCAGATCGTCGTCGAGGAGTCGGTCCTCGCCCCCTGATGCAGACGTTGGTCTTCCTGGTCTGACGGCGCCGGGTCCCACCCGCGAGGATTCACGGAGTGAGCCCCGAGACCCCATCCCGAATCGCCGACGTGCTCGGGGTGCTCGCGATCGCCGGTGCGTTGGGCGCAGCGGTGATCGTCGCAGGCTCGGTGGTGCCCTGGCTGCGGCGACGCGTCGTCGACCCGCTGGCGGGGTCGGCCACGACGCTGGCTCTCGGCGTCGCGGTCGTCGCCACCTCGGGCAGCCTCTGGTTCAGTGAGGCCGCGGGGTTCCCGCCGTGTGAGCTCTGCTGGTATCAGCGCATCGCCATGTATCCCCTCGTCGCGGTCCTCGCGGTCGCGGTTTGGAGGCGGGAACGTTCGTCGCTGATCATCGCCCAGGTCTTGGCCGGAGCAGGCCTGGTGGTCAACGCTTGGCATCTCTTCATCGAGACCTTCCCCGACTCGAGCGGCGGATCGTGCGATCCAACCAACCCCTGCACGCTGCGATGGGTCGAAGGCCTCGACTTCTGGACCATCCCCCGTCTCGCCACCGTCTGTTTCGTCCTCGTCCTCGTTCTCACCGCCATCGATCGTCGCCATTCTCAAGGAGCACCGACATGAGCACTCCCCGCACCACCACGGCGCCCAACCCCAAGATCATCATCGGCGTCGTGGTCGGGGCTCTCGTCCTCGCGGCGATCGCCGTCTTCGCGACGGCCGACGGTGGCGACGACGACGTCTCGTCCGGGGACCCCGACGCACCGCTCGAGTACGGGGTCGTCACCGCGTCCGGTACGGCCCTGCCGGGGTTGCCCGACTCGGGCGACGACCCTGCGGTCGGCACGCTCGCCCCGTCGATCGTCAGCGAGCGAGTCGATGGTCAGACGCGCCTGGAGCCGGGCCCGGGTGGCGAACCCACCATGGTCGTGTTCCTCGCCCACTGGTGCCCGCACTGCCAGGCCGAGGTCCCGCGCCTGGTGGAGTTGGACCAGGCCGGCGTGTTCGATGACATCCGCGTCGTCAACGTGCTCACGGCCACCACGCCCGAACGCGACAACTACCCGCCGTCGGCGTGGCTCGACCGCGAGGGGATGCCCGGCGACCGGCTCTTCGACGACGCCGAGTCGACAGTCGCGAGCAACTACGGCCTCTCCGGGCTGCCGTTCCTGGTCTTCCTCGACGCCGACGGCCAGGTCGTCCAACGCGTCTCGGGCGAGCAGCCCGCCGGCGTGATCGAAGACGCCGTCGACGCCATCACCGGCTGAGCAAGTCGGCCAGATTCAGACTGGCTCCGCTTCCGTCTGCTCGGCGCGACCAACCCGACCTACTTCGCGCTCTACGCCCGCCGGCGCATGGCACTGCACGGCGCCACGCCCGAGGACTTCGCCCGGGTGAAGGTCAAGAACTCCAAGCACGGGCTCGCCAACCCCAACGCCCGGTACCGCAAGGAGGTGACCGTCGAGGACGTCCTCAAGTCGCCGGTGATCGCCGACCCGCTGCACCTGCTCGACATCTGCGCCACTTCCGACGGCGGCGCCGCCGTCGTGCTCGTGAGCGAGGACTACGCGAAGAAGCACGGGCTGGCCGACTCGGTGCGCGTGCGGGCGATCTCGACGGTCACGCCGTCGTTCCCGAACATGCACCTCGACCTCCCCGAGTTCTCGACCGATTCCGCGATCGCCGTGCCAGCCCCCGAGGTCGGCTTCAAGGACTCGATCGCCCACGCCGCGTACGAGGAGGCGGGAAGCCGGCGGGTGCTGGACGACGTGAGGAACTGACATGGCAGCAGAGACAGCGCGAGTGGTCCTGGTCACCGGCGGCACCCGTGGGATCGGGCGCGGCGTCGCGCAGCGGTTCGCCGACGGTGGGGACACCGTCGTGGTGTGCGGTCGGCGTGAACCGGACGACGGGGTCGTCGGAGAGTTCGGGTCGTGTGACGTGCGCGAACCCGAGTCGGTCGAGGCGCTCTACGACGGCATCGTGGGCGATCACGGCCGCCTCGACGTCGTCGTCAACAACGCCGGTGGCGCGCCGATGATGACCGCGGCCGCGCAGAACTCGAGGTCCATGGCGGCGGCGAACCGCCCACGTTCCTCGACGCTGTCGAGGGATAGCCCTCAGCGGGTGTAGGCGACCGCGCTCGGCGGAGCGTCGATCCCTGGCAGCAGTCGCTCGTCGTCGATCGGCGTCCCGAACGTCGTCGTCATCGGGATGACCCCGGCCCACACGTCGGGGAGTTCGTAGTCCGCGTCATCGTCGATCGGTCCGCCGTCGCGCACCTTCACGGAGGCTTCGGCCAGCGGCAGTCGGAGGACGAGCGTCTTGGTGATCTCGTCGTCGGTCATCGGTCGGATCTCGGGGGTCCGTCCGGGAACGATGTGCTCCACGATGGCGTCGAGGGCAGCAGCCTTGTCGCCGTGGTCGGTGACCGTCTCGGCTGTCCCGAACACCACCACCGACCGGTAGTTCATCGAGTGATGGAACCCGCTGCGGGCCAGGACCAGGCCGTCGACGTGGGTGACGGTGACGCAGACCGGCGTGCCCTTCCCGGTGGAGCGCAGCCACGTCGCCGCCGGCGATCCGTGGATCAGCAGTTCGTCGCCACGACGCGCGTACGTCGTCGGGATCACCACCGGGCCGTGATCGGCGGTCAGGCCGACGTGACAGATGAGCCCTTCGTCGAGGATGGCGTTCGCCGTCGCCCGCTGCCTGGTGCCTCGGAGCGGGCTGCGGCCGATCGTCGTTCGTTCGGTCGCGGGGAACGTGTCGGTGGGTTCGTCGCTCACGTCAGGCAAGCCAACGCGAGATGGCCTCCACGATGCACGCCGGTTTCTCGGAATCCTGGAGTTCGACGGTGATGACCATCGTGGTCTGCACGCCGCCGCGCACGTCTTCGGCGGCCTCGAGGGTCACCTGGCCCCGCACACGCGAGCCGACCGGGACGGCCGCCGGGAACCGGACCTTGTTCACGCCGTAGTTCACCCCGGACGAGATCCCGGTGACCTCCAGACCTGCGGAAGGAAGAGGTTGGTGAGCGAGAGCGTGAGGTCGCCGTGGGCGATCGGTCCGCCGAAGGGACTCTCCGCCCTCGCCCGTTCGACGTCGACGTGGATCCACTGGTCGTCGCCGGTCGCGTCGGCGAAGGTGTTCACCCGGTCCTGGGTGATCTCGAGCCAGTCGCTGGTGCCGAGGTCGCGGCCGACGGCAGCGCGCAGTTCGTCGAGACCGTGGATCGTGGAGATGGCCATGGGCCGGAATCTAGGAGGTCGCTTCGTCCGGGCCGCGCGGGGCGACGGCCACGACCGCGATGTCGTCGTCCGTGTCGTCGGCGAAGGCGTCGGCGAGGTCGACCAGTCGCTGCGTCAACTCGTAGGCATCGCCCGAGAAGTCGGCCAGCGCCTCCTCGACCGCCTCGGCACCGAGGAGATCGTCACCTCGGCGAGCTTCGATCACGCCGTCGGTGAACATCACGAGGAGGTCTCCCTGCTCGAGCGTCACGTCCACGCTGCGGATCTCGTAGGGCTCGAACATCCCGAGCATCCACCCGTTCTCGACGACGGGCTCGACCGTTCCGTCGGCTCGTCGGATCAGCGCCGGGTGGTGTCCGGCGCTGGCGAACCGGGCGTGCATGGTGGACCCGGTCTGTTCGTCGAAGGTGAGCGCCTGCCCGGTGACGAATCGAGCGTCGGGTTGACGGCGCAGCACGTCGTTCACGGTGCACAGGATCTCGCCGGGGTCGTCCTTGTGATCGGCGGACGCCTGGTAGGTCCATCGGACCAGTGACGTGAACTTCGCCGCTTCGGTGCCGCGTCCGCACACATCGCCGATCACCACGTGCCAACGGTCTCGGATACTGCGGAAGACGTCGTAGAAGTCGCCCATGACGGCGCCGCGGCCACCGGCCGAGCGGTGCAGTGCTGCGACGTCGACGGACGGGACCACCTCGATCATCGGTGGGAGCAGGCTCCGGCGCATGTCGAGCGCGTGTTCCTCGGTCCGGTCGAGTTCGGCCCGCAACTGGATGACGTTGCCCGCCGACTCCGCCAGGAGGCGCAGCAGGTCGTCGTCGTCGACACTCCAGTCCCTCGTCTCGACGTCGACGGCACACATCGTGCCGAGCACGAGGCCTCGAGCGTCGCGGATCGGGTGGCCTGCCCACGCGCGTACGCCCATCGATTCGATCGACGGGTTGT
>JAPKDO010000156.1 GCA_028822535.1 Acidimicrobiales bacterium | reverse complement strand
ATCAATCCCAAGTCCACGCTCCTCCCCGGACGCCCGTACGTGTTGATCCTCCTCGGTGTGAAGGACACGTCGGGGGACTCGATGCCCTGGACGAGCGTGCCGTTCTCCACGGTCGGGTCGTTCGCATCGCCAACGGTCAACGGTGACTACGACCCCGTCGTCGGCGACTTCTCCGGCGACGGCGCCACCGACATCATCTACTACGCCCCGGGTTCTGCCGCTGACTACCTCCACCACGGCGAGTGGTCGGGCATGATCGACATCGGGCCGTTTCCCGTGAACGGGACGTACGAGCCCTTCACCCTGGACCTCGACGGCAACGGGTTCGACGACATCGTCTGGTACGCGCCGGGGAACGCGGCTGACTTCATCTGGTATTGGGGGCCGAGTGGCTTCACGTCCACCGGCACGTCGGCCCGCGGCGTGTACGAACCGTTCACGCTCGATCTGAACGGCGACGGGTTCGACGACATCATCTGGTACGCACCCGGATCGGCACAGGACTACGTCTGGTACGGCCAACCCGGAGGCGGACACACCAGCGTTCCCGTCACGGCGAACGGCCGATACGAGCCCTTCGTCGGGGACTTCAACGACGACGGGTTCGACGACACGTTCTGGTACGCGCCCGGTGGCGCCGCGGACTACATCTGGTACGGGAAGGCAGGCGGGGGGTACGACAGCGTCCGGACGACGGTCAACGGCCGGTACCAACCGGTCTCCGGCGACTTCGACGGCGACGGATTCGGCGACGTGTTGTTCTACGGCAGCGGCACCGCGCCCGACTACCAGTGGCTGTTCCGGCCGGGGGGCTACGACAGCGTCCGGGTCACGATCGACGGGACGTACGAGCCGGAGTCCGGTGACTTCAACGGGGATCGCTTCGACGACGTGTTCCTCTACGGCCCCGGGACCCTCCCCGACACGATGCTGCTGGGTGGCGCGCAGGGACTCTGAACCGGACGGCGATGCGCGACGCCGTGGCGTGTCAGCGGATGCGCGGGTCGATGCGCTTCCCGGAGGCGAACGTCGCCTGCCCCTCGACCAGCGCCTCGGCCGCCCATCGGGCTGCTTCGTACAACCCGTCCGCGGGGACGACCTCGGAGACGAGGCCGATCTGGTGCGCCCGTTGGGCCGACATCCGCTCGTGGTTGCCGAGGAGGCTCATGCGGGCGATGTCGCCGAACGGCATGCGGGGGACCATCAGGGTCGGTTCGTAGACCGCAGCCATCCCATAGGTCACGTGGGGATCGAAGAACGTGGCGTGGTCGGCGGCGATGATGAACTCGACCTCGCTGAGGAGATAGAACGCGCCCCCGCAGGCCATGCCGTTCACCGCAGCGATGACCGGCGTGAACAGGCCGTTGGACTTGGGGCCGAGCCGCTCGCCCGGGTCGTTCCACCGGTACGGGTCGAACTCGGTCGCCCCGTCGTCGGGGATCTCCGAGCGGTCGATGCCGGTGCAGAACGACTTGTCGCCGGCCGCGGTGAGGACGATGCAGCGGACGTCGTCGTCCTCGCGCAACGAGCGCCACAGGTCCGACAGCTCCTGTTGCATGGTCTCGTCGAACGCGTTGAGGCGCTCGGCGCGATCCAGGGTCACCCAGCCCACGCCGTTCTCGGTGGTGAAGCTGATCGTCTCGTGGCTCATGGGGCGATTCTCGCGATCAGTCGGTCCAGTCGGTGCGATCGTCACGGTGCGGTTGCCGTCCGGTTCGCATGGGCTGAGCGGGGCATCGACGAGGAGGATGCGCTGCCAGCCGGTGCTTCTTGTTCGTTCGGGCTCCAGTTGGCCGTCATGTGGTGGACGTACCTGGCGCGATTGAATCCGGAGATCTCGACGAACTCGTGGATGGAGACCCTGTCGTTCATGTGGCGTCATTCATCTGGCGTCGTTCATCTGGCGTCTGGGTCGTCGATAACTGACGGTGTGTCAGATTTCCTACCACGGTAGGGCGGCTAGCTTCGCCCCGGATGGCCGGACCCGAACACGACGAGTACGCCATCGACCCGCAGGTCGCCGCACGGGTCGCCCACCTCCGCGGCGTGAGCGTCGAGCAGTTCTTCACCGTCGGCGTCGATGCCCCGCCACCGCCCATCGTCGAACCGATCGAGGGCGTCGTGTGGAGCGAGGACCTCCTCGACACGACCGATCCCTCGTTTCGTGTGCGCCGCTACTCGACCGGTCCGGGCGCGGACGGCGCACGCCCCTGCCTCGTGTGGTGTCACGGAGGAGGGTGGGGCCTGGGCGACCTCGACATGGTCGAAGCGCACGTCGTCGCGCAGCGGGTCGCCTCGACGTTGGACGCCATCGTCTACTCGGTGGACTACGGGTTGGCGCCCGCCCAGGCGTATCCCGTCCCGCAGGAACAGATCGTCGCCGCCGTCGAGCACGCCATGGCCGACCCGGAGGTCGATCCGCTGCGACTCGCGCTCGGCGGCGCCTCTGCCGGTGGTCACCTCGCAGCGTGCGCTGCCCACCGGCTTGCGGTCGCAGGAGCGCCCCTCGCCGCGCTGTTCTTCGCCTACCCCGTCGTCGATCCCCTCGACGGGCCCTACCCCGACCGTCGGCCCGATGCCTGTCCCGAACTCCTGTGGTTCGACGCCGACAAGACCTCGGCGCTGTTCGCCAAACACGCGGGAGCGTCGCCGCCGAGCGGATCCGTTCCCATGAGGCTGGACGCCGACGGACTGCCCCCGACGCTCATCACGACCGTTCCCGCCGACGGCCTCGGGCCGCAGGCTGTCGCCTACGTCGAGCACCTCGCTGCTGCCGGAGTCGACGCGGAACACCACGAGGTGTCGCGGGTGCTGCATGGGTACCTCGACATGACGGGATCGGTGGACATCGCCGATGCCGCGCTCGACCGCCATCTGTCGTGGCTCGGTGCCGCGTTGCGATGACCGACCGAGGTGTGCGTCCGGCGCCCCACGACGAGTAGGAATGGCGCGGACGGGGGAGGTGCGCAACGGTGCCAGGGGACCGGTCGGCGGGGAATCGAACAGTGCGACGTGCCGTCGACGCGGCGCGTGATCTCGCATACTCGCTCGATGCTCCCCCTGCGGTGGACGACGCCGAGGGGCGTCGCCTGCTCGGCGGGAAGGGCAAGGGGCTCGCCGAGATGTTCGCCGCGGGACTCCCCGTGCCGCCGGCGTTCATCCTCACGACTGATGCCTGCCGTCGTCACCTGGAGCAGGGTTGGGACGAGGTCCTGGACGCAGCGGTCCGCGATGGGATCGATGCACTCGAGCGAGCGGCAGGGAGGCGTCTCGGCGACGCGGTCCACCCGCTGCTCGTGAGTGTGCGCTCCGGCGCCGAGGTCTCGATGCCGGGGATGATGGACACGGTGCTCGACGTCGGCATGAATGCGCTCGTCGAGAACGCGCTCGCGGCCGCGACGGGCGATCCGGCGTTCGCCGCCGACACGCGTTGTCGGGCGCTGCGCTCGTACGCCGAGATCGTCGCCGACGCGCCCGCCGACCTGTTGGATGCCGTGACGAGCGAGACATCGCCCGACGCGCTGCAGCAGCGGTTGGCAGGAGGCGGCGTCGTGGTCCCGGAAGACCCCGTGGAGCAGCTCGTCGCCGCTGTGCGCGCCGTGTTCGCGAGCTGGTCGTCGCCGCGGGCGCAGCGATATCGCGAGGTCGAGGGGATCGACGATCGCCTCGGCACTGCGGCGATCGTGCAGGTGATGGTCTTCGGGAACCTCGGCGAGCAATCCGCCACCGGGGTCGCCTTCTCTCGCGATCCGGCGACGGGCGAGCGAGGCCTGATGGGTGACTATCTCCCCCGAGCACAGGGGGAGGACGTGGTCCGCGGGGCGCGTGACACCTTGCCCCTCTCCGAGATGGCGACGGCGATGCCCGAACAGCATGCCGAACTCGAACGCATCGCCGACCGACTGGAGCGTGCGACCACGGACATGGTCGACCTCGAGTTCACGGTCGAGAGCGGGCGACTCTGGCTGCTCCAGACGCGCCGAGCCAAGCGCAGCTCGCAGGCCGCGTTCCGAGTGGCGGTCGAGATGGCCGAAGACGAGTCCTTCCCGGTCGACCGAGCCGAGGCGGTCGCTCGTTGCGTGCGCTACCTCGACGACGGGTCGACGACGGTGGCGGCGAGCGAGGCCGCCGTGACCGACACCGGCAGTCCGGTCGTCATCGCGAGCGGAATGCCGGCGTCGCCGGGCTCTGCGACGGGAGTCCTGTGCCTCGACCTCGACGACGCCGTGGAGCGCGAGGCCGCCGGCGAATCGGTGATCCTCGTCCGTGGGGAGACGTCGCCGGCGGACATCCACGGCATGGCCGTGGCCGCCGGGTTGTTCACCCTGCTCGGCGGGCTGGTGAGCCATGCCGCCGTCGTCGCCCGCGACTGGGGGTTGCCCGCGGTCGTCGGCGCATCCGACGCCGAGATCACCGACGATGGTCTGGTCGGCCCCGGCGGACGGGTCGCGACCGGAACCGTGGTCACCGTCGACGGCACCGCCGGGACACTCACCGTCGGCGAGGCGGCGATCGCTGCGACGAGCGAGGCGCCCGAGGTAGCGACGATCCGCGAGTGGGCCCGGTCACTCCGCCCGAGCTGATCGGAGCGACGGTCGGACACGACCGGGTCGCGCCTCAGGTGCGGAGTTCGTCGACGAGGTCGGCGTAGCGGTCGACGAAGGATTTGGTCGTCGCAGGATCGTCCCAGCCGGTGCGGCCGGCGCCGATGACGGCTTGTTCCACGCCGAGTCGCGGTACGACCGAGCGCTTGCCAGTTCGCCCGGATGCGGGTCCTCGGGCGTGTTCATCGTGGTGTAGCCCAGTTCCATCGACGGGCAGCGTCCCACATTCGGCCATGGCCTCGGGTACGGTCCGCGACCGACTGAAAGTGAGCCTCCGATGCCTCTCCTCGAGACCACCCTCAACGACGAGCAAGACGTCGAGATCTTCTACCGGCGCTGGTTGCCCGAGACCGGCGACCCGCGCTCGGTCGTTCTCGTCCTGCACGGCATGTCGGAGCACTCGGGGCGCTACGCCCGGTTCGCCGAGGCGCTCATCGCCGAAGGACACGCCGTCTACGCCCTCGACCACCGTGGGTTCGGACGTACCTCGGCCGTGACGGGGATGGGCAAGACCGGACCAGGCGGTTTCGACGGCGTGCTCGGTGCGATCCGTTCGGTGCAAGAGACCGCGTCGGCCGAGTTCCCGGGTTTGCCGGTGATCGTCTTCGGGCACTCGATGGGCTCGATGTTCACGCAGGCCTACGTCCAGCGTCACCACGATCTGGCCGGCTTCATCCTCTCCGGTTCGGCTGCGCCGGCGCCGGAACTCGCCGAACTCCTGACCGGCATCGAGGCGATCGTCGAGGCGGGCGCGGGCGACGACCCGATCGACGCACTCGGTTCGTTCAACGAGGCCTTCGCCCCGGCCCGCACCGACTACGACTGGCTGAGCCGCGACGCCGATGAGGTCGACAAGTACATCGCCGACCCCATGTGCGGCGAAGGAAACCCGGTCACCGCAGCGTTCCTCGCGGGGATGCTCGGCCTGTTGCGCGACGCCGGGACGTCCGAGGCAGTCGCGTCCATCCCCGACGGAACGCCGGCCTTGCTGGTCACCGGCGAGGCCGACCCGGTCTCGAACGGCGGCGAGGCCGTGCGGACGCTCGAAGGGATGTATCGCGACGCGGGGGTCGACGTCACGGCGCACTACTACCCCGAGGCCCGCCACGAACTGCTGAACGAGGTCAACCGCGACGAGGTCACGGCCGACATCGTCCAGTGGATCGACGAACTCGTGAACGCCCGCTGATCGTGGCCGATTCCTATGACGCGTTCCCGGGTCTGACCTTCGACCGTCCGAGCGACGGTGTCCTGCGTATCACGCTCGACGCCCCCGGCCTCAACGCCGTCAGCCCCGAGGTCCACCGCGAGATCGCCGACGTCTGGCTGACCATCGACCGCGACCCCGACGTCCGGGTCGCCTTGTTGCGCGGCGCCGGTAAGGGCTTCTCGGCCGGCGGTTCGTTCGAGCTGCTCGACCAGATGATGGACGACTACGGCTCCCGGCTGAAGGTCCTCCGCGAAGCGCGCGACCTGGTCTTCAACGTCATCGAGTGCTCGAAGCCGATCGTCTCGGCGATCCACGGCCCCGCCGTCGGCGCCGGCCTCGTGGCGGGCCTCCTCGCCGACGTGTCGGTCGTGGGGAGGACAGCGCGCATCATCGACGGCCACACGCGCCTGGGCGTCACCGCGGGCGACCACGCCGCGATCTGCTGGCCGCTGCTGTGCGGCATGGCCAAGGCCAAGTATCTGCTGCTGACGTGTGACGAACTCTCCGGCGAGGAGGCCGAGCGGATCGGTCTGGTGTCGATCTGCGTCGAGGACGACGAGGTCCAGGACCGGGCGCTGGCGGTCGCCGTGCAGCTGGCCAATGGCGCCCAGCAGGCGATCCGCTGGACCAAGCACACGCTCAACCACTGGTACCGCCAGCAGGCCGCCGTGCTCGACGCCAGCCTCGCGTATGAGTTCCTCGGCTTCGGCGGCCCCGACGCCGTGGAAGGACGTGCCTCGCTCATGGAGAAACGCGCCCCGAACTTCGACGGCCCCACCAGCGAGTAGCCGTCGGGCGTCAGCCGCCGCGTTCGATCTCCTCGCGCAACGCTCGGAGGATCGGCAGGGTGACGTGGTCCTTCGGCCGGTCCGCCGTCTCCTTGGACCGGATGATGTCGTCGAGCGATGCAACGCGGACCCGCCGACCGTGGATCTCGAACAGGACACTCGCGTCGACCACGGCGTCGTAGTCGTCGAGCGCTGCCGGTTGGAACGTGAGGTCCAGATCGCCGCAACGCGTGGTCATGTCGAGCATGGCCATCGACGTCAGAAGAGTGGGGTGGGGGTCGAACGCGACCCCGTCCGGATCCTCGGGTGATCGAAGACGTGCATCGAGCGACTTCAGACACGCCGAGAGACGCTCGAGGTTCGCCGGACCCTTCGACGGCAAGATGTCGGCGTCGTTCGTCATCGCGCTCGAGCCGTGGAGGACCGCGGCCAGTCCGCCGATGAGCACGTACTCGATGTCGTGGTCGTCGAGGGCGGCGAAGATGCACTCGGGATCGAGCGGCGCGCTCACGTCTCGATCCTCCGGGCGCCGACGAGCGTACGGCTGAGGTTGAGGACCGAGGCGAGGCGTTCCTCTGGCGTCATCGCGAGTTGTTGGCGGAGTTGCGCCCGGTCGACCTCATCGTTTCCGGTCGACTCGATCGACACGACCACGCGATGGCCACAGGCGTCGGCGATGCGATGCAGCGTCGTCAGACGCGGTTCGTCGTGGCCGGCCTCCCACCTCGACACGACCGGCTGCTTGGTCTCCAGCCGCTCGGCCAGCGCCTTCTGGGTGAGGCCGGCGTCCTTGCGGAGCGCCACCACCAGGTCGGCGATCCCCGACCCCCGTCCGTCGAGTTCGATCGCGATACGCATGGACCGAGCATAGCGGATAGGTGATGCGCTCGGATCCCGAGCGTCGGTGGCAGAATCGTCCGATGGGATCCGTGGACGGTCGTACGTGGATGGAGCACCTGACGGACGACGAGTGTTGGTCTCTGCTGGCCCAGGAGCGGGTGGGGCGGATTGCCGTCGTCGTCGAGGGTCGTCCGGAGATCTTCCCGGTCAACCACGGCGTCGACGAGCGGAGCATCGTCTTCCGAACCGATTTCGGCGCGAAGTTGCACGGGATCGCTCGGCTGGCATGGGTCGGGTTCGAGGTCGATGGTTTCGACGACGGCGCGCAGTCGGGATGGAGCGTGCTCGTCAAAGGGCAGGCCGACGAGGTCGTCGACCCCGCGGCGATCGAGCGACTCGACACGCTCGACGTGCACTTCTGGGGTGTCGGCGAGAAGTCCCACTGGCTTCGGATCGCCCCGGACGAGGTCACCGGCCGCCGTATCGCGGACGAGACCGGGAGTCGGTCGATCCAGTACACCGGGTCGATGGCTCGTCCCGACGAGCCCCGGAACTGAGACACCCGAACCACGCCGCGCACGCTCGCGTCAGGAGACTGCTCGCTGCATCGCCCGCAAGTAGTCGTGGAGGGTCTCGACCTGGAGACGTCGGGCGATCGGCCGTGCCATGCGAGCCGCCCAGAAGCGTGGGCGGGAGAAGGCAACGATGCGGAATCGAACGTCCTCGCCGTCGCGCTCGATGAGGAACGCCTCCTCGCCATCTTCTGGATGCAGAGGCAGGGTCCCGTACGCGAACCCGTATCGGTTCGGCTCGTCCACGACTCTGACGATGCGACAGGTGGCGATGGCGTGGGCGACGGGAAGTGGTGCGGTGAGCGCGACGGTCGTCCCTTCTTCGAGTGATGCGCCATCGGACATCACCAGGCCGGCTCCACGATGCGCCGCCCAGTTCTGCAACGACGACCTCGCGGCCTCGAAGACGCCTGCACCTGTGCCGAGCAGTACCGATGTGTCGTCATGGACGTATCCGGATGGCAGGTCTCCGCTGAGAGTGGCACCGACGTGCTCGTAGGTAAGCGGCGCTCCCTCGCATTCGCGGGCGATCTGGGCCAACTTTCTCGAAGTCGGTCGTCGGATCCTCAGCACCCGAACAGCGTCCCACAGCAGCTGGAGACGCTGGGCGCTCCGATCGTCCGGATCGCCTGTGCACGGGAGTCATGCGATCCGGCGCGGACCGACAAAGGTTCGGCGCGTTGGCACCCGTGAGTCGATGCAACGCGCCGATCGGCGCGTTGGCCAGCGGGCCTCATCGCCGAGCTCGACGTCCGCATCCGCCACCGCACCGCCCCCCCGCCCCGACGACCAGCCCCGAAAATGACAAGAACCGAACCCAACGCGTGGGTTCGGTCCTTGCAGATGTCGCGCGACATCACATGGCGGAGGGAGTGGGATTTGAACCCACGGAGACCCGAAAGCCTCAACGGTTTTCGAGACCGTCCCATTCGTCCGCTCTGGCATCCCTCCAGGGGCGAACGACACTAGCCCGGTGTTTCGCACATGATCGAACGTCGAGTGTTCATGGCGGTGGTTCC
>JAPKDO010000006.1 GCA_028822535.1 Acidimicrobiales bacterium | reverse complement strand
GGCCGGGCCTGCTCGACGACAGCGTGCGTCGGCTCGTCCACGACGACGAGCTGGTCGTGCGGCCGCCGGGCGGCGGCACCGCGGGCGGTCGTGGCCGTCGCCGACGCTTGTCGCCGACGTCGCCCGTGGCGGTCTGGTCCGGGAACGGGTGGCCCGTGGACGGGGTCGGCCTGCGCTCGGGATCCCCGGGACAGGTGAAGATCATCCGCGCGGACGGCACGCCGGTCGGGACGGTCGATCGTGGTCGCGCCGGGGAGGTCGTGCACGACGGCGCCGTGTACCTGCACGCCGGTCGTCACTATCGGGTGCGCGAGCTCGACCTCGACGCCGGGTGCGCCGTGGTCGAGCCCGACGACGGTGGGACCTACACCTCGGCGACGACCCGCATGGATCTGCGCATCCGCGGGGAGGACGTCGTGGACGAGTCCGGCCCGGTGCGGCTGGCGGTCGGGCCGATCTCGGTCACGACCCGCGTGACCGGCTACGTCCGCAAGGACGTGGCCTCCGGCGAGGTCGTCGAGCGGACCGGCCTCTCGCTGCCACCGTCGACGCTCGACACACGCGGTGTCTGGCGCGTGATCCCGGAAGAGATCCTGGCGGGCGTCGGGCTCGTGCCCGAGCGATGGCCGGGCGCCCTGCACGCAGCCGAGCATGCGGCGATCGGCGTCCTCCCACTGTTCGCGATCTGCGATCGGTGGGACGTCGGCGGCGTGTCCACCGCTCGCCATGTCGACACCGGGGCACCGACGATCGTGATCTACGACGGCTATCCGGGCGGCGCCGGGATCGCAGAACTCGGGTTCGAGGCTGCGGAGCGCCACTGGCGGATCACCGCCGAGGTGATCGCCGCCTGTCCCTGCAGCACCGGCTGCCCGTCGTGTGTTCAGTCACCGAAGTGTGGCAACGGGAACGAGCCGCTCGACAAGGACGGTGCGCTGGCGATGCTGGGCGCACTGACAGGTCTCGCGGTCCCGGTCGCGGACCGGGCCACTGCGTAGACCACCGATCGGAGATCCGGTCAGAACTGTTTGGCGAGGCGGTTCAGGTAGGCGACGTGTCCGGCCCAACCGAGAAGCACCATGGCCCCAGCGACCGGTCCGAGTAGGCCAGCGCCTTCGGACGGCGTCTCGATCACGGACTGTCCCTGGCCGGCGAGTTCCTCACCGGGCTCGGGGATGTCGCGGTCGCCGTAGTCGAGTTCATCGTTGAACCCGGTGTCGAGGGTGGTGGGAGGGCTCGGCACCGAGATCGTCGGTGGCGTCGCCCGCGGGTTGTCGGTGCCCGGGCCGACCGACGGGAGTTGGAGCGCTCGCGTGGTCGGGGGAGCGGTCACGCCCGGCGTCGAGGTCGGGGGCGGCGGCGGGCCTGCCACCTCGACGGCAGCGGTCGGCGTGTCGGCGGCGGGCGAGGGGACCGGCGCACCGTCGGGTCCGTCGGGGCCCTGACGAAGCGTCTGGACCCGGTAGCGGTACTCGCCCGGTACCGCGACGACGTCGTCGAACGACCCGCCGTCCTCGGGGACATCGTCCTGTGCGATGACGTCGCCGATGGTCTCGAATGCGGCGTCACCGCCCGGCCCGGCCCGCTGCACCCGGTAGCCCTGTCCCTCGACGATGTCTTCGTCAGCGACCCGCTGCCACGTGACCGTGACGGTCTCCGGGTCGTCCTCGGTGGCGCCGGTCTCGGGATCCGGATCACCGGCGGCACTCGCCCCGACCCCGCCGACGGGAACCGGCGGGATTGCAACGGTGATCGTCGCCTCGATCGCCTGCGGGTCGGCGAAACGGTTCGTCGTCGCGGTTGCTGTTGCCCGGTACCGCCCGTTGCACAGCCACTCGTGGTCGTCAGGAACGGTGAACGAGTAGGTGAGTTGAGCGGGATCGGTCGACGCTGATCGTTCGCCATTTCCGTTGTCGACGATGGGATCCGGAACTGTGCACCCGTCGGGGAGTTCTGGCGTGTCGTCGAACACGACGCGAACCGACTCGATCTCCTCGTCGATGAGGCGGTCGTCCGCCTCCTTCTCGAACTGACCGGTCAGTTCGAACGTCGGTGTTCGCTTGGTCACGTCCGGGAAGCTCGAACCATCCCAAGGACCGAGGTCCTCGTCTGATTGCGCACGGGCGATAGATCCCGGCGCGACGACCGCGGCGACCACGATCAGGGCGCCGAGCGCGGCGAGGACGCGTCGCAACCGAGGGAGATCAGGCATCGAAGGTCTCGGCGCTGACCATGGTCGCCTTCAGGACGAGACGCTGCCGTGCCGAGCCCTTGGGGTGGCAGGTGGTGAGCGTCAGCTCGGCGGACTCGGGGGTGTTGGCGACGACGTCGGTCTGGGTCGGGGCGACGATGAACGGATCTTCGTCGACCTCGTAGGTGCACTCCCCGATGGGCGTCTCGAGGGTCACGCGGTCGCCTGGCTGGAGCTGATCCATGTCGTGGAACGGGCGGCCGTACGTCGTCCGGTGACCGGCGATCGCCACGTTGCCGATCTCGCAGGGCAGCGGGGTGCTCGGGTAATGCCCGGCTCCGGCCCGGAGTGCACTGGCGGTCGTTCCTTCCACCACGACGGTATCGACACCGATGCGGGGGATCTTGATCCTCGTGAGGCTGTCGCCTTCACCGATCGATCGGTTGAGATACGCATCGCGCAGCTCGGGTGAGGCGAGTTGGCGGTCGAGCTGGCCCTGGAGTCGACCCTGGTAGAGGTTCGTGTAGAAGGGATAGCCGATCACCCCGGCCGCGCCGAGCAGCAGCGCCAGCGACAGGACGGACAGTCCGACCCGGGCGGCCTTGCGGTTCTTCAGGCCGACAACGAGCCGCTCGACGATGTTCTCGGGCTCACGAGCGAGCGCCGGGCGATCCGGCACGGCGACGGCGGCGGCTACAGGCGTGGGGGTCCCGGAACGCTGGAGCCGCAGCGTCAGCGCGACAACGCCAGCACCGATCAGGACATTCAGGACGATCGCGGCGAGGGTGACCATGACGAAGGGAGAGCCTAGCGACGGTCCTGGCCATGCCAGGGGTCGGGTCGGGTCCTCAGCGGTGACTGCGGTCTGGTCAGGCGACGCTGGTGCGGCGCAGGAGTGCGAGCCCGCCCAGCGCCAGTCCGGCGCTGGCGACGAGCGCCCACCCGTTCGCCCCGGTGCCACCGGTGCGTGGGAGCGACGGCGCCGGCTCGGTGGTGGTGGTCGTCGTCGTGGTCGTGGCAGGGGTCACGACCGCTCCGGCGACACTGGCGCAGTCGGCAAGGGCGAGTGTGATGCCGCCCATGAGGGCGTCGCCGGTCAGGAGTTCGACGCGCACGGCGCTCGCGGTTGCGAACGTCGTCCCGTCCTCGTTGGTGCCGGTGGCGCCGTCGGCGGCGACGATGCGCGAGGTCAGCGGGTCCGGGAGCGGCAGTTCGATCGTCTGGCCGAGTTCGAGCTGGATGTTCTCGAACGTCGGGCCGAGGGTCGGTGCGTTGACCGTCACCAGTGCGGCGTCGGCCGTCGGGGTCGACGTCCCGTCGGTGAGGTCGGTGACCACCGACGTGCCGGACTCGCCGACCGTGATCGTCACCAGCGGGTCCAGCAGGTCGGAGGGGAGGTCGAGAAGCCGGATCTCGGCGCCGGTGGCGCTGCACTCGGTCGTCAGCGTCGTGCCGGCGAGCGTGGACCGTGAGGTCGTGTCGCCGATCTCGACGGTCGCGAGGTCGAGGCCGCCGAGCACATCGTCGATCAGGGCGCGCAGGGTGTCGTCGACGCCGATCCCGGTGGCGTCGCCGAGGGGCGACGTGATGGCACCGAGTCCGGTCACGATCTCCTCGAGGGCCGTCTCCGCCTGGTCGAACACGTCGGCCAAGGGGGTGTCGAGAAGCGGCGAGACGGGGTTGGCGGTGACGGTGCCGACGGTGCCGCCTGCTTCGCTCGTGGGCTCGCCACCGGAGATGCTGGCGGCGCTGTAGCTGCAGGCGAGGTCGAGGGAAGCGATCACCAGGTCGGGGATGTCGCCTTCACAGACCGGGGCGTCGATGGTGCCGTTGCCGTCGCTCTCCCCGTCGGCGGCTGCCGACGCCGAGCTGACGCCGACGTCCGCGAGCGGGCTGAGGAGCCCCGCACCCGACGCTCCGGCGGAGGGGTCCGAGGACACTTCGCTGTGTGTTTGACCAGCGGTGAGACCCTGGCCGAGCCCCGTGAGGGCGAGCGACTGACCGTCGGACATCGCACCATATGTGACCGTCTGGGCACCCACGGTGGGGGCGACAAGCGCGGTTGCCGCTGCGGCGACGAGCGCAGCGATCCCAGAAACTCGCCGAATGTTCATGGATTCCTCCGACTCGGGCGCCCGCAAGCGCCGATGGGCCCGCATGTGGGACCCCGATTGATCCACGATCATTCGCTACGGGCACCTGTGGGTCCTTCCGATTTCTCTGCAGATTCTCTGGTGATCGGCCGAGGGCGACGGCCTCAGGAGGCCGACGGTTCGACTCGCATCGTGAGGTCGGCTCGGAGCAGCGGATCGGGCAGGAGGAGGCCCACGAGCGGGAGCGACGTCCGGGACCGATACCGGATGCTGACCCGGACGTGATCGCCGACCCGGTCGGCATCGACCTCGACCCGATCGGGGTCGAGCGCGGTCGACGAACGCAGAGCACCGGCTCGCGCCGCGCCGGTCCGGGGTTCGACGGCGGCGGCGCGCGCCGCCTCACGGGTCGCGTGCGTGACGAGCAGCTGGTCACGAGCGACGAGGGCGATCTGCAGGACGAGCAACACGCCGAGGAGGACGACCGGGAAGCCGAGCGCGAGCTCGACCGTGGCCAGGCCGCCGCATGCGCGACGGCCCCGCCGGCCCCGATGTCGTCCGCGCCGGTTGCCCGGTCGGGACGACGCGGTCACACCTTTCCGATCACCGTGTCGAGGACGGTGTTGAAGAGGTTGCCGATCCGACTCGACTTCCCTGCCCAGGCGATGAACACGAGGGCGACGGTGGCGGCCCCGAGCAGGACGAGTGCGTACTCGGCCGTGGACTGGCCACGATCGCATCGTGCCGAGCGGCCGACGATCCGGGCACCGCGGCTGAGCGTCCGTTCGACGAGCGACAGCGCGGTGATCTGGGTGGTGAGGAGGACTGCGTACATGGAGGGTGCTCCGTTCGGTACGTGGTGGAGACCGCGGTCTCGAGTCGTTCCCCGTCGAGGGAGCGGAGGGTGCCGGCGACGATGGGTGCCACGGTGAGCAGGCCGAAGGCCGGGAGCGTGCAGAAGACGAGCGGGAAGAGCAGCAGGACCGGGAGTCGACGCGCCCGCGCCTCGGCGGCGCGTCGACGGGCGCCGCGAGCGTCGTGGGCGACTCGCTCGAGTGTGGGGAGCAGCGGCGTGCCGTTGCGGAGATGGTCGGCGAGGGCGCGCAGGAGTGGTCGGGCCGGATCGCCCCATGCCGTCTGCAGTACGTCGATCGCGTCGAGGGTCGGTTGACCGTGGGTGATGGCGGTGGCGGCCGCACGCAGATCCGGACGCAACGATGCCGGCGCCCAGTCGGCGAGCATCGGGATCGCCGCGGGGACGGTGTGGCCCGCGCCGATCGTGAGACGCAACAGGTCGACGACTTCCGGGAGCGCGGCCACTGTCTGACGATCGTTCGCATCGCTGCGTCGTCGGACACGCCGCCAGCGCTGCACGGCCACCACGAGGGCGACGCTCGCCGGTGGGAGAACCGGGTCGACGACGACCATGGCGACCGCCACGCACACCGCCAGTCCGCAGCGGACGTCCGCCACCACGTCTGGCGCTCGGCCGCTCGCAGTACGAAGGATGCGACCGAGCGTCTCGAACGGATTCGAGCGAACCCGAAGGGTCGCGGGCTGACCTCGGCGACGAACGACCCGGTGGGGCGGCGGATGACGTCGTGCCGAGCCGAGGGTCACCACGACGGCCGAGGCAGCGATGCCGGCGACGAGCGCGATCACGACGCGCTCCGGACGAGATGGTGCATCCACGCGGCACCGGCCGCGTCGAGGACGAAGCCGACGGTGATGCACGCCCAGCCCGCCGGCGTCGCCAGCAAGAAGTGCGCTGATGTGGGATCGAGACTGACCAGCAGGACCGCGAACCCCAATGGCGCGACCGACAGGATTCCTGCCGACAAGCGCGCCTGGACCGACAGCGCAGCCACCTCGCCGTCGATCGCCGCCCGCTCCCGGAGGCTGGCTGCTGCGGCTTCGATCGCGTCGGCCCCGGGTCCGCCGACCGATGCCGCCAGCGTGAGTGAGGCGCCGGCCAACGCGGTCGCTGGGTCGTCGTCTTGAGCCCACCCTTCCAACGCGTCGGGGAGCGGTCGCCCGTCGCGGACGTGACGCGTCATCGTCTCGAGTTCGGCGCCGAGTCGCCCACCCACCGAAGCGGCGTCGCCGAGTGCGACGGGCAACGTGGTCCCGCCGCGCAACGAGCCGGCCACGGTGTCGAGCGCGACGGGGAACTGGGCCGAACGCAACCGATCGCCTCTGCCACGAGCGGCGAACAACGCGGCCGGGGGTGCGACGACCACGATCGCGAGGACGATGGGTCCACCGTCGACGACCGCGACCGCGGCGATGGCCAGGGCGATGGTGAGACCCCACAGGCGGAGGTGGGTCCGGACGTCGCCGTCGATGCCCGCCTCGGTGAAATGGTGACGGACCCATCGGGGGGCGGGCGGGACGTTCCAGCCGCCGAGCCGTCGTTCGACCCGGGCCCCTGACCACCAGCTGCGCAGCTCGCGAACGGTGAGCCAGACGAGGACCACGGCGCAGGCGGCCAGGAACGACATCGGCGAGGTCACCACGACTCGTCGCCCAGCAGGCGGCCGTCGGCGACGATCGGGACCGTGCGCACGGTGGAGTCGACCCCATCCACGACTCGATGGATGTCGCGAATCGTGCGCCGACCACCGCTCCCGCGTTCGACGTGCACCAGGAGTCGCACCGCTCCCACGAGCTGGTCGCGCACGGCAGTGAGTGGGAGGTCGACGCCGGCGGTGAGCACCATCGTCTCGAGGCGTCGGAGGGCGTGCGCGGGGCCGTTGGCGTGGCATGTCGAGAGCGAACCGTCATGACCGGTGTTCATCGCTTGGATCATGTCGAGCGCTTCGCCACCGCGGACCTCGCCCACGATCAGCCGATCGGGTCGCATCCGGAGCGCGTTGCGCACGAGCTCGCGGATCGTCACCGCATCGAGCCCATCGGCCGTGGCCGGGCGAGACTCGAGTCGGACGACGTGCGCGCCCGGGATGCGGAGTTCGGCCGCGTCCTCGACCGTCACGACCCGCTCGCCTCCCTCGAGGTGCTGGCACAGCGCATTCAGGAGCGTGGTCTTGCCGGCGCCCGTCCCGCCGGAGACGACCATCGAGCGGCGTCGCTGCACGGCATCGACCAGGCGTTCGGCGACGGCGTCGTCGGCGAAGTCGGTCAGCGGGAGCGTGCGCGCCGCGAACCTCCGTACCGTCACGTAGGGCCCGTCGACCGCCAACGGGGGCATCGCGATGTGAACCCGTGAGCCGTCGGGAAGTCGGGCATCGACCAGCGGCGTCCTCCGGTCGGCCCGCAGCCCCAGTGGCGTCACGACACGCTCGACCAACTGACGGACGGCGGCCTCGTCGAGGATGATGTCGGTCGGGCCCACCTGCCCGCGCGATTCGATCCACACCGGTCCCGGCCCGTTCACCATCACGTCGGTGACGGCGTCGTCGGCGAGGACGTCATCGAGCAACCCGAGCCCGTGCATGCGGGCCTGGACCCGCCGCGTGACCGTCGCGACGGTGGCGTCGTCGACGAGGGGAGCGTGGGCGCGGACGACCCCGCTGATCGCCGAGGTGGTCGGGCGGATGTCGTCGGTCAACACCGCTCGGTGGACACGCTCTTCGAGCGCGCTCGTGGTGGTCGCCATGTCGGCGGTCACGACGCTGCTCGCAGAACCGGCTGGATGGCTCGCACCAGCGCCCTGGGCATCCGACTGGCGAGCAGGCCGGAGTCCACGGCCCGCGCGACGGCGGGGTCGATGGGCACGCGTATCCGGATCGGCGCCCCGACCGACTGGACGATGTCGTCGACGCCGAGGGCGCGCTGCGGCTCGCGCACGAATGCGATCTCGGTCGGCGCGAGGTCGATCGACGCAGCACGCTGCATCGCCAGATAGCAGGCACGGGTGACGAGGACGCTGCGGTCGGCCCGCTTGGCGACCACGCGGGCAGCGCCGCCCGGGCGCGAGCCGCAGTCGACCACCACGGTGTGGGGAGAGCGAGCCAGGAGGTCGGCGAGCACCGGTGCCCGGCCCTCGTCCAGCGGGCCGTCGCCCCGACCGATGAACTGGAGGTTGGGACCGATGGGGACCGCGAGCCGATCGAGCGCGTCGGCGGGCACACGGATGCCTGCGGCCAACCACTCGGCGACACCCGCCTCGGGCATCGGCGCCCCGAGCGCTCCCGGGAGGTCCCCGTCGAGGTCGACCAGCAGGGTCGGCGTGGTGACGGCGACCCGTAGTGCATGTGCGGCGGCGAGCACCGTGGCCCCGCTGCCGCCCTTGGCCGCCCAGTACGCGATGAGCACGAGAGTTCCCCTTCGTCGGACCACGTCGGCCGATGCCGTGGCGTGGTGCGCTGGGGGAAGTGGTGGCTCCGGTCTCAGCCGTTGCGGCGCGATCACCGGAGCGGTGGCGAACGTAACACCGGTCCGGACCGGGGGCAACCGATTGTCGTCGTATCGTGACGCAATGGCCCCGTTGGCGGAAGCCGCGTTCTTCGATCTCGACAAGACGGTCATCGCCCGTCCGTCGATGGTCGCGTTCGGTGGAACGCTTCGGCGTGAAGGCCTCGTGTCACGTCGCCTGCTGCTCCGAGCCCTGTGGGCACAACTCATCTATCTGTCCTTGGGCGCCGACGAAGCTCGGCTCGAGAAGGTGCGCGACGCTGCGCTTCTCGTGTCGAAGGGATGGGAGCAACGTCGCATCTCCGCGCTCGTGCGCGAGACCCTGACCGAGGTCGTCGACCCCATCGTCTTCGACGAGGCGCTCGACCTCATCCGCATGCACCAGGACGCCGGCCGCAAGGTGTTCATCGTCTCGGCGTCACCCGAGGAGATCGTTGCGCCCCTCGCCCAGTACCTCGGCGCCGACGAGGCGATCGCCACCCGCGCCGTGCTCGACGGCGACGGGCGCTACACCGGCGACGTCGAGTTGTACTGCTACGGACCGGAGAAGGCCCGGATCCTGCTCGAGATCGCCGAACGCGACGGCATCGACCTGTCGAGGTCGTTCGCCTACTCGGACTCGGCCACCGACATTCCGATGATGAGCCTCGTCGGTCACGCCGTCGCCGTGAACCCCGATCGCGAACTGGTCAGGGCCGCGCGTGAGCGCGAGTGGGAGATCGTGCACTTCTCCAACCGGGTGCCGTTGCGAGAGCGGGTGGAGATGCCGTCGGCCACCGCGCTCGGCGTCGGCTCACTCGTCGTCGCGGGGAGTGCTGCGGCCGCCGGCGCCGGCTATTGGTACTGGCGAGAACACAACAAGCCCGCCCCGCCGGCGTCGTGGTTCGAGCAGGCGCTCAGACGTGTCGAGCTTTCTTGGCCGCCACCGCTGCCAGGACGATGAGAGCGACGACGAGGATCTTCTTCTTCATGGCGGCGCAGCGTACGCCCCGCCGCTGACGCAACGGACGTCGAACGGCCGACGGCCCCGGTAGGGTCGGCCGTCCCCCGGGAGGTGTCCGAGTACCTGGTGGGCTCCGCCGCCTTCAAAGCGGTTGGCACGGGCGATCCCCGTGCGGCGGGTTCGATTCCCGTCCACCTCCGCTCTATCGGAGCGTTCTCGCTCCTTCGTCGCTGCGAGCGCTCCCACGTGTGCACGGAGCCGCGGCGCCCGTCTCGACCGTCCGGTCGCTGGCGCTCCCGCGTCACACCGCGAGGAGATCTCTCGCTCCGCAGTCGCGGCTGGGGTGGCGGAGCTTGCTGATGGCCTTGGCCTCGATCTGGCGGACCCGCGCGCGGGTCAGGTGGACGTGGTCGCCGACTGCCTCGAGCGTTCGAGGTTCGCCGCGGTCGAGGCCGTAACGGAGTCGGATCACCTCGCGCTCGTGCTCGTCGAGATTGACGAGCATCGTCTCGACCGTGCCGGGGAGCAACGCGGCGGCCACGGCGTCGAACGGGAGCGGAGTCGTCGTATCCACGACGATGTCGCCACGCTGGAGGTCCCCGTCCTCGCCCAGCGGTTCGGACAACGACACGGGTTCGGCTGCGAACCGGATGGCGTCGGCCACCTTCGCCGGGGTGATGCCCAACTCGGCCGCCAACTCATCGACCGTCGCCGGGCGGCCGTGTTCGGCTTCGATCCTTCCCTTCGTCCGCTGCACCTGGGTGACGAGGTCGCCGGCGTGCACCGGGAGGCGGATCGTCCGGCCGGTGTTGGCGATCCCACGGGTGATGGCCTGGCGGATCCACCAGGTCGCGTAGGTCGAGAACTTGAAGCCTTTGCGCCAGTCGAACTTCTCGACCGCGTGCATCAACCCGAGGTTGCCCTCCTGCACGAGATCGAGCAGTGGGAGTCCGCTCGCCTGATAGCGCTTGGCGATCGACACGACGAGACGCAGGTTCGACAGGACGAACTCTCGATGTGCGGCCTCGCCCCGTCGGACGGTTCGGCGGAGGACAGCTCGTTCACGTGCATCGGGCGGTGGTTCGCTTCGAAGCCGCTCCGCCGCCTCGCTCCCGGCTTCCACCCGCTGCGCCAGCCGGGCCTCGTCATCCTTGGTCAACAGCGGGTACTTGCCGATGTCGCGCAGGTAGAGGCGAATGAGGTCTTCGTCGTGGCCAACACGGTCCTCGGGCACCCTCGTACCTCCTCGCGCCCGTACGATTGACGTCGCTTGCCTCCACGATACGCAGGAGGTCAAGGGGGTCAATCCGCCCGTTTCGGGACGAACTCGGCAAGGAGCGCAGCCATGGCAGACGACATCGAGACCACGATCGTGACGATGGTGTTCGACGCAACCGACGCCGACCGACTGCTCGAGGTGCTGGCCAAGTACGTCGTGCTCACTCGGGGGCACCCGGGTTGTCGCAACGTCGACCTCACCCGCTCGTTCACCAAGGCCGACCGTTACGTCCTGATCCAGAAGTGGGACTCGCCTGACGCCCAGGCGGCGCACTTCGACTCGACCGACATGATCGAGATGGCCCAGGCCTGCAACGGCATCCTCGTATCGCCTCCGGCCATCGACCTCCTCGAAGGCATCTCCGTCCACGACCTCGCCTGAACCTGGCCGGCCCGACTCCGTCGGACCCGCCAGCGGGACGGTTGCTCGCCCGCTCCTACGTCGCCGGCTCGGCAACCTCGCCTGAACCTGGCCGGCCCGACTCCGTCAGACCTGGTCGCTGTTGGGTCATGATGTGCCGATGACGAAGCGAGGTGCGTCGTCGGCGGACTGGCTCGACCAGCTCGCCGACCGGTCGGAGATGGGCACGTTGGTCGCGCGTTTCGATTGGGCGGCCACGTGCTTGGGTCCGCCCGAGTCCTGGGCGCCCGAGTTGCGTGCGGCGGTCCAGACGTGTCTCTCCATCCGGTTCCCGGTGCTCCTCGTTCTCGGTACCGAACGGATCTGCGTCTACAACGACGCCTACTCGCAGATCCTGGGAACCGTGAAGCATCCGGCGGCGCTCGGCATCCCGGCGGCCGACGTGTGGCCCGAGATCTGGGACCAGATCGGTCCGGAGTTCGACCGCGTGTATCGCACCGGCATGGCGAACGGGTACGAGGACGAACGCTCGATCATCGACCGGAGCGGCTTCCTCGAGGAGTGCTACTTCCGCTGGTCGCTCGGTCCGATCCTCGATGGCCGGGGTGAGGTGGTCGGGGTCATGGACGTCATCACCGAGACCACGTCGGCGGTGCTCGCCCAGCGCCGCCTCAGCTGCCTGACCGATCTCGGCACCGAACTCGCCGGCGCCCGGAGTGTCACCGATGTGTCCTTGCGAGCGGTGAGGGCCCTCGGGCGCTGTGGCCCCGCCATCGGTGCGGCCGACGTCTACCTCCTCGTCGACGGCGAGCTGATCCGGACGGCGTCGAACCGTCGAGGATCGCTCGCCCCCGACTTTCCGTCGGGTGATCCGGATGGCCTCGTTGCGGGAGCGGCGTCGCCACTGCGGCCGTCCGATCGACCGGTCGACTCGGTGACGGTGCCCGTCGGTGGGGAGTCGGGCGGCGAGGCGGTCGGGGTCATCGTGCTCACGCTCAACGGCAGGCGTCCGTTCGACACCTCGTACGTACAGTTCGTGGAGCTCGTGGCCTCGGCGATCGGCGCGGCGCTGGATCGGACGCGTCGCCACGACATCGAGATCGACGAGTATCGACACATCGGCGACACGCTCCAGCGGTCGATGCTCGAACCCGCCAGCAACTTCCATACCGTCGCCGCCCGCTACCTTCCCGCAGCCGGCAACCTCGCCGTCGGGGGCGACTGGTACGACGTGATCCAGCTGCCCACGGGCAAGCGCGGTCTCGTCGTCGGCGACTGCGTCGGCCACGGCCTCGATGCGGCCGCGGCGATGTCGCAGTTGCGCGCCGCCACCAGGTCGATGCTCCTCCAGGGGCTCTCTCCGGCCGAGACGCTCGTGAGCTTGAACCGGTATGCGGAGTCCGTCGACGGAGCCTTCAATGCCACCGCGGTGTGCATGGTGGTCGATCCGGCACGAGGGGAGCTCACCTGGGCGCGAGCGGGTCATCCGTATCCGCTGGTCGTGACCGTGGACGGCGTCGAATGGCTCGACGAGGTCGGCGGGCCACCGCTCGGGTTCCTCTCCGACCCCGACTACCAGATGTCGACGCGCCAACTCGCCCTCGACGATCTCATCGTCCTCTACTCCGATGGTCTCATCGAGCGCCGGGACGAATCGATCGACGAAGGGCTGGCGCGGCTCGAACGGACGGCGCTCGGTCTGCACGGCCGTGGAGCGGAGGACGTGGTCGACCATCTGGTCGACACCCTGTTGCCGACCACGCCCAGCGACGACGTCGTGGTCGTGGTCAAACAGGTGCCGTTGGAACACACCGTCCCGGTCGCCGTGGCGGTCGGGGACTCCTCGGCCGTCGGCAACGACATCGTCGACGTCACCTGATCGCCGGGATGGGAGATCGCCCCGACAGGGGTACGGTCGGTGGCGTGCCCCGCTACACGCCACCGTCCGACAACGAACCCGAGTCGCCGCTGCGCCGCCGTCCGTTGTCGGTACGCATCGGCGTATGGGTGCTCCTGGTCGGCGTGATCGCGCTCGTCTTCGCCGACGTGGTCGCCGCCTTCATCTGACTCGGCGACGGTACGGATCTGACAAACGCTCGGTCAGCGGTTCCCACGATTGTGGGAGACGGGCCGGACCGCCCGCTGCTTCGGCTTTCCGACCTTGCCGAGCAGTTCTGGCTGCTGAGGTCCGTTCGCCAGATCCGGTCCGGGGCGCTTGCCCTTGGACTGCTTCTCGGCAGGCTTGGTGCCCTTGGCCGTCGTCCGTCCAGACGGCTTCTTCTTGCGCGTAGACATCGTGTCTCCTCTCGATCGACCCGGCCACGGTGACCGGGCGGGTGGATGGGGACTCGAGCTACTTCTTCATGCGGGCGACGCTACGAACACCGGCGGAGTCAGGACGAGCGATTTTCGGCACGCAAGCCGTAGAGCACGTGGCGTTCGAGCCGATCGCCGGGCAGGTTCGGGTGGTCGAACTCCTTGCGCTCCTCGAGACCGATCTTCTCCATGACCCGGCGCGACCGACGATTCCCGGCGAAGGTGAATGAGACGACGTCGTCGAGGCCGAGCTCGTCGAATGCGAACGAGAGCACCGAGGTCGCTGCCTCGGTCGCGTAGCCCCGACCCCATGACGACACGGCGAGGCGCCAGCCGATCTCGGTACACGGGATGAAGTCGGCGTCGAAGACGGGGACAGCGAGGCCGGTGAAGCCGATGAAGTCGCCGGTCGCGCGGACCTCGACGGCCCACAGGCCCCAGCCACGTTGGTCGATCAGCGCCGAGTGACGGTCGATGAACGCGTCGGATTCGGCGCGCGACTGCGTCGCTGGGAAGTGCTCCATGACGACCGGGTCCGCGTTGAGCGCGGCGAACGGATCGCGATCTCCGGCGATCCACTGCCGAAGCAGCAGCCGGTCGGTCTCGATGGTCGGCGGACGCACCCGCACGACGCTAGGTCGCCAGGTCAGGCGGGCTTGCGGTTCAGCTTCCCGGAGTTCGACGCTGCGGCCTCGTCGCTGAGGGCCGAGACCCGATCCCAGGTGAGATCGGTGCCGTTCCACAATTCGTCGAAGATGCGGTCCGTCACGTCGGTGAACCCGTGCCGGTTGCGGAAGTCGTACAGCCAGCGTTGGCGGTTGGCGGGATAGCCCAGGCGGGTCAGTCGGCCGACGGTGTAGATGTCCCAGGCGGCGCGATGCTCGAGGCTGAGATCGCCGTCGTCTGCTGGATTGCCGAAGGCGTCGCTGCGACGGTCGGCCGCCCGCATCAGATGGCGACCCAGGACGTCGGCGGCGTTCACCTCGCTGAACTGGCGGAACTTCTTGGCGTCCTCGAACGCTCCGGATTCGACCCAGATGTGGACCGGGTCGACCGACTCCAGGCGGTTGCGGCCGAGCGGCACCGTCTCGTCGATCTCGATCTCGATGTCGACGCCGGTGAGCCCGACCTTGTCGGCGAGTTCGTCAGCGATACCGGTGATGACGCCGGCGTCGTACTCGACCATCGTGAAGGTCGAGGGCGTGACCGTGGTGGTCAAGGCTCAGACCCCCGATTGAACGTTTGCTTCGCGTGCCAGACGCCCACGCTCTTCGACCTCGGCCCGGGCCTCGCGGGACAGTTCTGCGATCTCTTCCATCTCCTCGTCGTCGAAGCCTGCGAGTTCGCGGAAACGGCGGGCGAGCTGGATCGGGTTGTCGTCCTCCTCGCCGCGGAGGCCGCCGAAGGAGAACAGCTTGTCGACGACCTTCTGGAACTCGAGCGCCTTCTTCTGACGCTCCTTGTCGTTGACCGTCAGCTTGCGCAGCCAGTCGGAACCCATCTTCACGTGGGTGACCTCGTCGGCGAGCATCCAGTCCTCGCAGAACTCGAGCACCGGGTCACCGGCCAGGTCGCCGAACTCGCGCATGGTGTTGAACACGTCGATCGCGAGGCCCTCGAGCGCCCGGTTGACGCCGGTGAGGCGCAGCACAGGATCAGGGTTGCAGGCGGCCTGGAAGAGGAAGGCGTTCTCGGAGAACTCGCCGATCCCGGTACCCATCCAGTCGGAGAGTTTCACGCTGATCTCGCAGTGGCGGGCTTCGTCCCAGCACTGACGAGCCATGTCGAGCTTGAGTTCGAAGGGGACGTCGTCGTCTCCCTTGCCCACCTCGAAGTCGTAGCAGGTGCGGCCGGCGCCCTCGAGCGCCTGGATCTCACCCACGAAGATGCCGTGCATCAGCGCTCGAGCGGAGTCGCTGGCGTCGGCGCGGTCGGGTGTGAGCCGTCCCGGTCGGCCGCGCTTGGAGTCCTCGGGCGGCGTGGCGTTCCGGGGATCGGCGATGCGATCCATCATGTCGGCGCGCTCGAAGCGATCGTCGCGACCGAGTTCTTCCGGTGAGATGAGCTTCTTCATGACGTTCTCCTAGTTCCCGTTGGCGGCGACGTGGACGGATGTGTCGTAGGCGTCGCCGATGGTGCCGGGGCCACAGATGCCCCCGCTGGCGACGAGCAGCTTCTCGAGCTTCAACTGGTGGGCGTTCGCCCGCTCGACCTCTTCGGGCGTCTCGATGAGTGAGGTCAACATGAGCGTGCCGTCGGTGAAGTCCTCGACCTCGTCGGCGATCGCGAACTTGAGCGACCGGATCGTCGGCGCGTCGGTGATCGTCGACGTGTTGTTGAGGTGGTACGTGTACGCCGCGATCTTGTGCGGGATCAGCACCCGGTAGACGCCGACGAGCTTCTCGATCGTCTGGTCGTGCTCGCCCGGCTCGGTGACCGCGTCCATGAAGGCGACGAACTCGTCGTTGGCCGGCAGCGTCAGCCGCTCGGGGTTCATCTCGCGCAGTTCGGGCAGGCGCTTGTGCCACAGCTCGGCATGCCAGGCGTGGTGGTAGCAGTGCGTGCCGAGGCGCATCTTGATGTCGAGTTCGGGCACCGTGGCGACCCAGCCGCCCAACGCCTCGAACAACTTCATCTCGGTCCACTTGTACTGACCGACGCGATCGGCCGTCTCCTCGACGCTGAACGTCCCCGGCAGCTCGCGCCGGTCCCATGGCGCAAATGCTGCACGAGGCTTCTTCGAATCGGCCACCCAATATCCCCCTGGGGTCAGACTGCTGTGTTGTCGCGAACGATGTGTTCGCACGATAACGATCACTATGAGGATACGCCGAGACCTGACCGTGCGGTCAAGGGGTTCGTTCGCGGCCGACCGCCACGGCGGGCGGACGTCGTACGGTGGCGACGTGAAGCCTGCGGTTGTCCTGTTGTCCGGCGGTCTCGACTCGGCCACGTGTCTCGCCATCGCGAATGACGAAGGGTTCGACGTGTTCGCCATGAGCTTCCGCTACGGACAGCGCCACACGTTTGAACTCGACGCCGCCGGCGCAGTCGTCGAGGCGATCGGTGCAGTCGAACACCGGGTCGTCGACATCGACCTCGGCGCGTTCGGGGGTTCGTCGCTGCTCGGCGACGGTGACATCCCGAAGGCCCGGACCGACGACGAGATCGGCGATGGAATCCCATCGACGTACGTGCCCGCACGCAACACGATCTTCCTCAGCTACGCCCTGGCATGGGCCGAGGTGCTCGGCGCCAACGACATCTTCATCGGCGTCAACGCGCTCGACTACTCGGGCTACCCGGACTGCCGCCCCGAGTTCATCGAGGCGTTCCAGGCGACGGCCAACGCCGGCACCCGCACGGGAACGGAGGGCGACGGGTACCGGATCCGCACGCCGCTCATCGACCTCACCAAGGCGCAGATCGTCGAACGCGGGACGAGCCTCGGCGTCGACTACGCCATGACGGTCACCTGCTACGACGCGACGGCCGACGGCGCCTGCGGTGAGTGCGATGCCTGCATCCTGCGGCGGCAGGGGTTCGAGCAGGCCGGGGTCGACGACCCGACGCGCTACCGCTGATCGGCCCGTACGCTCGGGTCGTGTCGACGTATGCGGTGAAGGAGGCGTTCCGGACGCTGCAGGGCGAAGGCCGCAACGCCGGCCGTGTCGCCGTGTTCCTGCGGTTCTCGCGCTGCAACCTCTGGTCGGGCCACGAGCGGGATCGGGCGACGGCGATCTGTCGGTTCTGCGACACGGACTTCGTCGGCACCGATGGCGAGGGCGGTGGCGTGTTCCGTGGCGCTGATGAACTGGCCGACCACGTCGCCGGCGTGTGGGGGAGTGGCGAGGAGCATCGGTTCGTCGTGTGCACCGGGGGCGAGCCGGCCTTGCAGCTCGACGACGCGCTGGTCGAGGCGTTGCATGATCGTGGATTCGAGGTCGCGATCGAGACCAACGGCACGCTGGCCTTGCCGTCGGGACTCGACTGGGTGTGCATGAGCCCCAAGGCGGGGACCGAGGTCGTGGTGACCACGGGCGACGAACTCAAGATCGTGTTCCCCCAGGAGGGAATCGATCCGGCCGAGTTCGAGTCGTTCGATTTCGCGCACCTGCTCTTGTCGCCGATGGACGGACCCGAACGAGCGGCGGCCACCGAACAGGCGATCGCCTACTGCCTCGACCACCCTCACTGGCGGCTCAGCGTCCAGACGCACAAGGTGCTCGGTATCCCGTAGATATCGAACGTGTTACGAAAGTGTTGCGAAATGTAATGTCCTGCGAGATGATGGTCGTGGGCGGGCTCCCCAACTGGAGGCCCAGCATGCACACGATCACCGGTTCACATCTCCTCTCGACCAACGGCGAAGACATCGGCGAGATCACCGACGTCGTCGGCTCGAACGGCCCTGACGTCACGCCGACGTGGCTGGCCGTGAAGACCGGCTGGTTCTCCCAGCGTCTCGTGCCGTTCGCGATCGTCGTCGAGGACGGGGACGCCTTCCGCACCGACTGCACTCCCGACGACGTCAAGCAGGCGCCCAAGGTGCCGGTGCACTTCGAGCCGTCGGGTCACGACCTCGACGAACTCTGCGACTACTACCGCGCCAGTCTCGTCTGACCGTTCAACCGCCGATCTCTGGGTTCTCCCCGTGAGAAGGGTCCGGTAGCCGGACGCTTCTCACCGGGATTCTCTGGGGGTGACGCGAATCGGCCTGCCGCCCTTCGGGGTGCTCTCGTCACCATCCCCATGGGCTCTGCCTGCTGCGCAGCGCGTACCGTCGGTCGGGTGACCGACGAACCCAAGCAGTACCGCCAGTCGCGCTTCACCCGACCGCAGGGTGCATGCGAGATGATCCTCGTGCGCCACGGCGAGTCGCAGCCGGCAGACCCCGCCAACCCGTTTCCGATGGTCGACGGCCACGGCGATCCGCCGCTCCACGTGCCCGACGGAGTCGACCAGGCCGAGCGCGCCTGCCGTCGTCTCATCGAGTCGGACGAGGCATGGGCGGCCGTCTACGTCACCACGCTGCAACGCACACGGCAGACCGCGAAGGTGCTGCTGGACCACTTGGGCGTCGAACCGCGCGTGGAAGCGGATCTGCGCGAGGTCCACCTCGGGGACTGGGAGGGTGGAGAGTTCCGCAAGCGCGCCGCCGAACTCGACCCCGTCATCCTCGAGATGTGGGAGAAGCAGCGCTGGGACGTCGTGCCCGGCGCCGAGAAGACCGAGGTGTTCGCCGCCCGCGTCCGGGCCGGGATCGAACGCATCGCCGCCGCCCACCCCGACCAGACGGTCGCCGTGTTCACCCACGGGGGAGTCATCGGCCAGATCATCAGCGAGGCGACCGGCGCTCGCGGCTTCGCGTTCACCGGGTCGGACAACTGCGGAATCAGTCACCTGGTGGTGCATGGCGACCGCTGGATCGTGCGGGCATGGAACGACACCGGGCACCTGGCCAATCGATTCACGAACGAACCCGAAGAGCCGATCATCTGATGGCGGGCTTCTGATGGAGATCAGCAAGACCTTCGGGTTCGAGTCGGCCCACTCACTGCCCAACGTGCCCGACGGTCACAAGTGCGCCCGCGTCCACGGTCACAGTTTCCGTTGCGTGGTCCGTGTGGAAGGCGACGTCGGTGAGGAGACGGGGTGGGTGATGGACTTCGCCGACCTCAAGGCTGCGGTGCAACCGACGATCGAGGCGCTCGACCACCGGTACCTGAACGACATCGAGGGTCTCGAGAACCCGACGAGCGAGGTGGTCGCCCGCTGGATCTGGCGTCGCATCGCGGACGGGCTCCCCGGTCTGGCCGCCGTCGAGGTCCACGAGACCTGCACCAGCGCGTGCACCTATCGGGGAGACTGATCGACATGAGCGACGACCTGACGCTTCTCGGCCGCGATCACAACGGTCCGGTCGACCACGTCGAGACGTTCCCGGCACCCGACGGCTGCACGCGCGTCGTGTTCACGACCGACGAGGTCAACTCGCTCTGCCCCGTCACCAAGCAACCCGACGTGTCGTCGGTGCGAATCGACTACATCCCGGCCGAACGGTGCATCGAGTCGAAGTCGCTCAAGCTGTATCTCTGGGGTTTTCGCGACCGCGAGGTCTTCGCCGAAGCGCTGGCGGTCGAGATCGCGGACGAGGTGTGGGCGAGCGCCGCGCCGCAGCGCGTCGACGTCGTCGTGACGCAACACGTGCGTGGCGGCATCGTCACCGAGACCCACTCGAGCCACCCCCGATAGCCGACTCAGGCGAGCATGGCGTCGTCGACGCTGATGCAGGTGCCGTTGATCCGGTCGGCCTCGTCGGAGCCGAGGAAGACGAACGTGCCGGCGAGGTCGCGTGCTGACAGCGTGCCGTCGAAGGACATGATCCGCTCGACGAGTGAGAAGTCGCCGCCCTCGGGCATGTCGAAGTCGTCGATCATCGGGGTCTTCACGCCGGCCGGCGCAACGCAGTTGCACCGGATCCCCTGACGTCCGTACTCGACGGCGATGGCCTTGGTGAACCCCAGGACCCCGGACTTCGACGCGCCGTAGGCTGCGGCCCAGGCCGACGCGCGGAACGCGGCGCTCGAGGTCGTGTTGAGGATGGAGCCGCTGCCTTGTTCGAGGAACACCCGGAGCGCGGCACGGGTCATCTTGAATGTGCCGCCCAGGTTGACGTCGACGACCATGTCCCATTCTTCGTCGGTGACTTCGTGCGTGCTCTTGAAGCGCAGGATGCCGGCGATGTTGCACAGCACGTCGAGGCGCCCGAACCGTTCGACGGCCGCAGCGACGGCAGCGTCGGCCGAGGCTCCGTCGGTCACGTTGCAGGCGACGCCGATCGCCTTGTCGCCCAGTTCGTCGGTGACCGCGTCGATCGCCGTCTGGTCGAGATCGGCGATGACGACCGAGGCTCCCGCCTCGACGTACATCGCTGCCGTGGCCTTCCCGATGCCGGATGCTGCGCCGGTGATGAGTGCGACCTTGCCGTCGAGAGAGAACATGGTCGAAGAAACTAGAACCTGTTCTAGTCCTGGCGCCACTGGGCGCATGGTCGCGCCGCTACCGTCCGCCTGATGCATCGCCGCTCTCCTTTCCTCGCCGCCGTGACCGCGGGCCTCCTCCTGGTCGCAGCGTGCTCGTCCGACGATGACGACGGCGGCGCTCCTGGCTCGACGACGACCGCCGAGACCGTCGAGGCCGCCGACTCCTCGACGACCACGTCGGAGTCTGCGGTCGAGGCGCTCGACACCTCGGCGCTGGGTCCGTACTCGGTCGGTCGGCGGACGGTGACGATCACCGATCCAGGTCGCTCGGACCGGATGCTGACCACTGACATCTGGTACCCGACCGACGCGACCGAGGGTGACGCGTCGACCTATTCGTTCGCTCCGGGGATCGAATACGACTCGGACGTCGCACTCGACGCACCACGGGCTTCGGAGGCCGGCCCGTTTCCGCTCGTCGTGTACAGCCACGGAAGCGGGGGTCTCCGCTACGTGTCGTCGTTCCTCACCGAGACGCTCGCCTCGCACGGCGTCGTGGTCGTCGCCCCGGACCACGCCGGGAACACGACGCTCGACTCGATCGTCGGCTCCGAAGCAGACCGCGAGACCATCGTCCGTGACCGGCCACTCGACGTGTCCCTCGTGATCGACGCGATGCTCAGTGGATCGGCCGATCTCGACATCACCAAGATCATCGACGGGGGGCAGATCGGCGTGATCGGGCATTCGTTCGGGGGATACACGGCGCTTGCAATGGGTGGTGGCGTCTCGGCGTTCGACATCGTCGACGACGACCGGGTCACGGTCATCGTCCCCTTGGCCCCTGCCGCCGGTGTCCTGTCGGACGAGGACCTCGCCGCCATCGAGGTGCCGACGATGGTCATCAGCGGGACGCTCGACACGTCGACACCGATCGACCCCAACACCGACCGGGTGACGGACCTCGTGTCCGGTCCGGTCACCCGGGTCGACCTCGAGGGAGCGACACACCAGAGCTTCAGCGACGTCTGCGACTACACCGTGCTGCTGCGCGACCTGGACGTCGACGCCTCACTGATCGACTTCGTCGACGGCTTCGCGGACAACACCTGCGACCCGAACGTGCTCGACGTCGAACTCGCGCACCATCTGATCAACCGCTACGCGATCGCGTTCCTGTTGGCCGAACTGACCGGCTCACCCGCTGCGCAGGCGACCCTCGACGCCGCTGCCCCCGACGCCGTGTCGGTCACTGCGAGGGGTTGACGACTCCGTCGTGGAGGTCGATGAACAGGCGCGTGAGGCCCTGTGGGGCCTCCCCCTCGCGCACGTGGTGGGTGAGGACGTCGAGCGTCTCCGCCGGTGAGAAGGTCTCGGTGGCGGCGACCGTCGACGTGTGGTCTCCCCGTGGGACATCGACGAGCTCGTCACCACCGCCGACCCGGCCGAGCGCGACCTGTTCGGGACCCGTCTCCGTGGATCGTCGGACCTCGATCACGAACCGGTCGGGTCCGCCGGCGCACTGGACGTACTCGCCGGATTCCCAGCGCTCGTCGGGGACACGCCTGTCGGCACCTTCGGGAACCCGCCAGAGTGCGAGCGCGAACCGTTTGGTGCCGTCCATCCGTTCGAGATCGGCGCGCAGACGATCGTCGACGCCCCAGCCGACCCCGGGAAAGATCCGTCGGAATCGGCAGTCGAGGAGTTGCACGTGGTGTCCGCGTTCGCAGTGCAGACCGATGTGGTCGAACGCCAGGTCGTGGAACGACGCCCCGGGGGTCGAGAACCCCCCACGCAGCCCGGCGTCGACCGAGGCGCGCAGGAGGGCCGCGGCCTCGTCGCGCCGATCGACCGCGATGAGCCAGGTCGTCGCCGTGACGAGATCGAAGCCGTTCCTCGGCGGTAGATGGGCGCGGACCACCGGCTCGAATTCCCGACAGTCGTGCATCATCGCCGACGCCGCCTCGAATCGATCGTGCAATCGTGCAACCACTGCGTCGGCCGTGGACCCGACCGAATACTCCACGGCGTCGACCTCGAGGAGTGGGACGACGAACGTGCCGTTCACCCGAAAGGGCGTGCGTTTCCGCTCCAGGCCGTGAAGCCCCATGAGGTCCCAGAGGATCAGATCGAGTGCGAGCGGCTTCGCCCGGATCGAGCCCCGGCGGGGGCCGTCGGCAGGCGGCGCCGGGGCCTGGAGGGAGAAGACCGTATCGGCGCTCACCCGGTAGACGAAGCCGCCGCCCGCGGTCTTCCAACCGAGCGTCTTCGCCGCGTCACGAACCGCGGCGTCCCACGCTCGGCGATGCTCGGTCCGCGTCACCGATCCGTCGGACCCGTCGCTCTGGTGAGTCGCGCGACGATCACCGCATTGCGTGCCTCGCCGCCGGTGTGGGGGTTCGGGAACGGCACGTCGTGGACGTCGCAGTTGCCGAACACGGTTTCGACGGCAGCGACGAAGTCGTCGTCGGGAGCGGTGTCGGACCAGAGCGCGAACACCCCGTCGGGGTGCAGACGGTCGCGAAGACGGGTGAGGCCGTCTACCTCGTAGAACGGCGCGTGGCTCGGGTGGAGCACGTGACGAGGGGTGTGGTCGACGTCGAGGAGCACCGCGTGGACCGGGTCCGGTGCGGCGTCTCCGAACGCTCGACCGTCGGCGACCATGGCGAAGAAGTCACCCTCGACGAGGTGGCAGCGGTCGTCCTGCGCCAACGGTGGCGACAGCGAGAGCACTCCTTCGCGATGCCACCGGATGACGTCGGGCAGCGCATCGACGACGTGCACGGACCCGACCCGTGGATCGGCCAACGCCGCGCCGGCGGTGTAGCCCAGACCGAGCCCGCCGACCACGACGTCGAGCGGGCCCGCTCCGTCGACGGCCGCCAGTCCCAGGTCGGCCAGCGCGATCTCGGCGACCGTGAACAGGCTCGACATCAGATGTTCGTCGCCGAGGATGACCTCGTAGACCTCGGTCTCGATCGTGGGGACGAGGCGTCGCCGGAGGCTGATGTCGCCCATCGGTGTCGCTCGCCGGTCGATCTCCTCGAACAGCCGAGCCATTCAGGACATGCCGTCGAGCATCGCGTGCAGTTCGTCGACCGCCACGGCCGGGTCGTCGACGAGGATGGCCTGCATCCCGATGTGGCGTGCCCCGCCACAGTTGCCAGGGTGGTCGTCGAGCATGATCGCCCGCTCGGGGGTAATGCCGCCGAGTCGGTCGAGCACCAAGCGGTAGATCATCGGGTTCGGCTTGCGCATCCCGACTTCCGAGCTGTCGACCACGTCGTCGAACAGGTCGTCGAGGGGGAGCATCGGGCGCCACGAATCGCGTCCCTCTGCGATGTTGTTCGTGAGGAGCGCTGTCCGGTAGCCGTCGGACCGGAGCGTCCGGGCGGCGTCGACCATCACGTCGTACACCTCGAGCTCGCCGAGCATCGACGCCATGAAGCCGAGGTCGAGACCGAGTCCGTCGGCTTCGGCCCGCGACATGGTGTCGGTGATCCAGTCCGTGATCCCGATCTCGCCGCGCTCTGCCTTGTGCCACGCGTGGTCGGTGTCCTCGGAGTACGGGCCGAGCAGGTACTCGATGAACGCGTCTTCGTCCATGTCGTGGTCGGCGGCGGCCGAGCCGATGGCGGTGAACGCCGAACTCACCATCACGCCCGAGAAGTCGAAGACGACGGCGTCGAACGCTCGATCGGTGGTCGTGGACTCGGACGGCATGGTCAGCCTCGGTACGCGTTGGTGATCGGGAGACGACGATCCTTGCCGAACGCCTTCGGCGTGACCCGCGGGCCGACGGGGGCTTGCCGTCGCTTCCACTCGGCGACGTCGACCAGGCGGGTGATGCGCCGAACCAACGCCTCGTCGAATCCGTCGTCGATCAACTCGGCTGCAGTCCAGTCACCTTCGACATAGCGCTCCAGGATCGGGTCGAGGTCCTCGTAGGGAGGCAGATTGTCGGAGTCCTTCTGATCGGGGGCCAGTTCGGCCGACGGGGGCTTGGTGATCACGTTCTCCGGGATGACGACACCGTCGCCTTGCGCATTGCGCCACGCGGCGAGGCGGTAGACGAGGGTCTTTGGGATATCGCGTATCGGCGCGAACCCGCCGGCCATGTCGACGCCATAGATCGTGGTGTAGCCGACGGCGAGCTCGGACTTGTTGCCGCAGATCACGACCAGCCAACCGCGGAACTTGTTGGCCATCGCCATCAACAGGTTGGCCCGGATGCGTCCCTGCAGGTTCTCTTCCGTGACGTCGGCATCGGTGCCCTCGAAGGTGGGGGCGAGCATGTCGAGCATCGCCGAGAACGCCGGCTCGATGGCGATCTCGTCCAACTCGATGCCGAGATTGGCGCACAGCGCTTCGGAGTCCGAGATCGAATGGTCCGTCGAGTAGCGCGACGGGAGGGCGATCGCGTGCACGTGTTCGGCGCCGATGGCGTCGGCCGCGATCGCCGTGCACAGCGATGAGTCGATCCCACCCGAGAGGCCGAGCACGATGTCGGTGAAGCCGTTCTTGCGCACGTAGTCGCGCGTGCCCTGCACCAGCGCGCCGTAGACCTCGGCGGCGTCACCGAACGCCGGGTCGTCCACGAGGGGAGCGAGTCCGCCGACTGCCGAGCCGTCGGTCCGGGTCACCGGATCGCTCACCGCGATGACCGGTCGGATCGGCGGCCGAGGGCGCCCGCGTGGATCGAGCTGCCGCTTGCGCCACTGGGGCCGGAGCTCGAGGTCGTGCACCATCACGTGCTCGGCGAACTGTGGCGATCGGGCGACGACCTCGCCGGTGGGGTCGATGATCACGGAGCCACCGTCGAAGACGAGTTCGTCCTGGCCGCCGACCTGGTTGGTCCACACGATCGCCGCCGACGCGTCCGCCGCCCGGGTGGCGAGCATGCGTTCACGCTCGATCGCCTTTCCGCGCCGGTAGGGCGAGCCGTTGATGTTGACCATCACCTCGGCGCCGGCCGCAGCCTGCTCGGCGATGGGCCCGAACGGCACCCACGAGTCCTCGCAGATCGACAGGCCGACCGTCACACCCGCGACATCGACGAGCGGGACCTCGCCGTCGCCGGGCGTGAAGTAGCGCTGCTCGTCGAACACGTCGTAGTTGGGGAGGTGACGCTTGCGGTACACGGTCGCGACCTCCCCCTCGGCGCAGAGCGCGGCGGCGTTGTAGAGGTCGCGGTCGGCGTCGGGGAATCCGACGACGATGGCGCACCGACCGGTGCGGGCGGCCAGCTTGTCGAGCGCCGCCCGACAGTCGGCGATGAAGCGCGGCTTCAACAACAGATCTTCGGGCGGGTAGCCACAGATGGCGAGCTCGCCGAACACCGCGAGGTCGGCTCCCGCGTGCTCGGCCTGCTCGACCGCAGCGATGATCGCAGCGACGTTGCCGTCGAGGTCGCCCACGGTGGGGTTGAGCTGGCACGAGGCCACGCGGAGTCGGTCCACGTCGGGCAGCCTACGGAAGCCTGGAGATGCTGGTCGCCTCGACGCCGGTCGGAGCGAACCGGGGCGTGCCAGTATCTCGGCCATGGCTGTGGACCCCCAGGTGCAGACGATCCTCGATGGCTTGGCGGCGGCGGCCGAGACCGGGCCCGCGCTGACGGACCAGTCCCCGCAGGAGGTTCGCGAGTCCTTTGCGATGATGGCGGTCCTCGGAACGCCGGAGGACGTCCACTCGGTCGAGGACTCGACTGTCCCCGGTCCGGTCGGCGACATCGCGGTGCGGATCTACCGGCCGTCCGAGGGCGGGCCGCTCCCGGCGCTGGTCTGGTACCACGGCGGCGGTTTCGTCATCGGCGACCTCGACAGCCACGACGCGGTGTGTCGGTCGCTGGCCAGCCGTGCGGGATGCGTCGTGGTGTCCGTCGACTACCGACTCGCTCCCGAGCATCCGTTCCCCGCCTCGCCCGACGACGCCGAAGCGGCCTTCGACGCGATTCGGGCGCGTGCCGACGACCTCGGCATCGATCCGGATCGCATCGCGACCGGTGGCGATTCCGCCGGCGGCAACCTCGCTGCCGTCGTCGCCAACGCTCGTCGCGGGCAGGTCGCGTTCCAGATGTTGATCTACCCGGTCACCGACATGAACCGGACATCGGACTCGTACCGGGACAACGCGGAGGGTTACCTGCTGACGGCCGAGATGATGGCGTGGTTCGAGGGTCACTACACCGGCGGAGTCGACCTGGACGACCCTCGAGTCTCGCCGCTCTTCGAGGACGATCTCTCCGGAGTCGCTCCCGCGTACCTGGTCACGGCGGAGTTCGACCCGCTCCGCGATGAGGGCGAGGCGTACGGGAAGCGGCTGGCCGATGCCGGGGTTACCGTCCAGATGCAACGGTACGAAGGCATGGTCCACGGCTTCTTCCAGATGACCGCGATCGTCGACCTCGCAGCCGTCGCCGTCGACGACGCAGCCGAGGCGCTGCGCAACGCGCTGGCATGACGCGTCGTCGTGTTCGTTCGGCCGTCGGTGCTGCCGTCGTGGCTGTCTCGTTGTTCGGCTGCGCCGACTCGCAGGACCCCGGCCTCGACCCTGGATCGGGCGAGCCCGGCACCACGTCGAACACGCTCGGGCAATGCCCTCCGGGTGGCCCTGACGCCACCACGCCGCCGGCCGGTTGCATCGGTGATGACGGTCAGGTCCTGCGTCCCTGATTCAGGTCACGCGTCGGCGAACGCCGCGACGATCCGCCGACGCCAGTCGAAGAGCGCTGGGTACTGCTCCTTGGTCGACTTGCCGAGTCGCACGACGACGAGATCGAGCGCCGGGCACACGCTGATCGACTGACCCTCGTAGCCGCTGGCCCAGAACGTGCCGAAGTCGTCGCCGGTGACCCACCAATGACCGCCGTAGAGGCGACCGTCGACGGGGTCCGTCGAGCGGGCGTCCCGGGCGTGATCGACCCAGCCCTCCGGCAGCATCCGTGTGCCTTCCCACACGCCGTCGCGCAGGTACAGGTAGCCGAAGCGGGCCATGTCCCGTGCCGTCGCCCACACGTAGGACGACGCGATCCAGGTGCCGGCATCGTCGAAGCGGGGGTCGGCGGTCGTCATGCCGACCGGGCCGAACAGGCGCTCGTCCAGGAAGGAGCGGTAGGCGTCCTCCCCGCCGAGCGCGTCGCGCACGATCCGCGAAATGATGTTCGTGGTCCCGGACGAGTAGTTGAACGTCGACCCCGGGGCGTGGGCCAGTGGGCGTGCGGCGGTGAACGCCCCAGTGTCGGTTGCGCCCGCGCCGAACAACATGTCGACGACGTGGGAGCCGCCGGCACCGGCGTCGTAGTCCTCGACGAACGACAGTCCGTCGCGCATCTCCAGCAACTGGTTCAGGGTGATGGCGGACCGTTCGTCGTCGGCCCATTCGTCGACGGCCGCGGGGGCGTCGAGACGGAGCCGACCCTCGTCCACGAGCATGCCCACCACGGCGTGGAGCATCGACTTGGCCATCGACCACGAGATGAGCGGCGTCGACGCGTCGACCGGGTCGCCCGTCACCTGGCCCCACACGTCGGTGCGATCGCCGTACCGCTCGGCGATGAGTGCACCGTTGCGGATGACGACGACGGCGCGGGTACGGGTCAGCGAACCATCGGGGTCCATGATCTCGTCGAGCAGCGGCTCGAGGGCGACGCCGGCAGGGACGTCGCCGGTCGGCCAGGCGTGCGTCGGCCAGGCCACCGCGTCCGGCTGGGGACGCAGTGGCGGCATCGGATGATCGAGGCGGTCGGGCACGCCGCCGTGTCTAGTCCCAACGCACCGATCGGTGCGGAAGGAAGTCCGGGATCCGGCTGCGGTCGGCGCGTCAGCGGCCGTCGCGGATGTAGCCGACCAGCTGGTCCTTCTCGGCGGCGAGTTCGCCGATGCGTACCTTGACGACGTCGCCGATGCTGATGATGCCCTGGAGTCGGCCGTCCTCGACCACGGGCATGTGGCGGAATCGACCGTCGGTCATCACGTTCATGATCCGTTCGGTGTCGGCTCGCCCGTCGCAGGTGGCGACCTCGGTCTTCATCAGGTCGCCGACGGCGAGGGACAACGCCGCCGATCCGTCGGCTGCCATGCGCCGCACCACGTCACGCTCGGAGATGATGCCGTCGACGGTCGCGCCGTCCGCCGACACCACGAGGGCGCCGACGTTGTGATCGGCGAGCATGGACAGCGCATCGGACACCGTGGCCTCGGGGGCGATCGTCGCCACCCCTCGGCCCTTGGAATCGAGGATCTGATCAGCGAGCACGGCACAGCCTCCGGGGGTCGGGGATGTGACGATTGTCTCACACCATTTGCGATCCGTGTCGGCCGGGCACCCGCAACCGGTGGGTGGCCGACCGAAGTCCGGCCGGCCGGGTCAGGCGGCGGCAGTGGTGGTGTTGGTGCGCTCGTTCGCGAGTACGTGGAGGAGGTCGGCGAACTCGGCCGTGTTGCTGGCCGTACCGAGGAGCGCCCGGTGATCGATCGCATGGACGACGGCGTCGTCGAGGACCCGCACGGTGGCATTCGCCGGACCGCGCTCGATCGCCGTGCGTTCACCGACGATGGAGCCAGCGGCGACGGTGGCGACGCGCTCGCCGTCGACCTCGATGCTCATGGTGCCGGACTCGACGAAGTACGCGTGGCGGTTCAGCTGACCCTCGTGGATCAGGGTCTCGCCGGCACGGACCTCGACCTCGTCGACGTGGAGCGCCAGGTCGCGCAGACGCCGGTTCGAGAGATCGCTCAGGATGTCGATCGACTGGAGGGCACGGACCTTGGGGTCGGTGGTACGCATACCAATCAGTATGCGTGATATGCCTAGCGAATCGGTCAACGCATCTTGTGAGATGCGTCACCACCGGTCCCAGTGCAGGACCTCGTCGACAGGGCGCCGGCGGACCGGCCCGAAGTTGCCCATCGGCCAACCGACGGGGATCACGGCATAGATGCCGACATCGCGGGGGACGCCGAGCGCCGCCTTCCAGTCGGCGTTGTTGAACACGTGCCAGATCGTGACGTTGGCACCGAGGCCGTGGGCCCGCGCGGCGAGCAGGAGGTTCTGCACCGCGGGGTAGATGCTCGATGCCTCGTTGAGGTTGTGCGCGGTGAAGAGTCCGGCGACGAGCTTCCGGAGGCGGGCGAATCCCAGAGACCTCGCGACGTCTCGAAGGCCACCGAATCCGCCGCCGGCCGGGGCCGAACGTCCGTAGCAGGCGACGATCACGGCCGGGGTCTCGTCGAAGTGGTCCCGCTGGTAGCGCAGGGTCTCGGCCATGCGGGCGTGCGTCGGGTCCTCGAAGTCGGGCACGAGATGGCCGGCCAGTCCTTCGTAGGTGGTCTCGGCCTCGCGCCACAGCGCGCCGAGTCGAGCCACCTGGTCCCGATCGGTGACCGCGATGAACGAGTAGTGCTGTGCGTCCGACCCCGATGGCGCCCACGTCGCTGCCCGGACGATGGTCTCGATCAACTCGTCGGGCACGGGATCTGGCTTCAGGCGCCGCATCGCCCGCATCGTCGCGAGCACGTCCAGGACCGGGGCGTCCGGACCGACGGGCGCAGGGATGGACGGATCGCGCGAGAGTTCGGTCGCTTCGGCCCGCTCCGGGCCGCTCACGCCTCGCCGGCCATGTTCGACTGCGCCCGAGCGATGTCGTCCTCGTGTTCCTTGATCTTGTCGAGCGAGGCGGCAATTGCCTGTCCGATGAGTTCGCCGCTGCGTTCGGTGACCGAGGCGAGCGACGTCGCCCGAGCACGGTTCGCCCCGTTGAACGCCGGCGTGACGTGGCGGGCGAACAGCTCGTACGACTTGAACGTGTTCTCGCGGTTGGCCCAGTTGTGGGCGAGCTGGAGGAACGTGCCGAACCCGCCGGTCTGGTCCCACAGACGCTGGAGTTGGTCGATCGCGTCATCGGGGGTGCCGATCACGGCGCGGCCCGACTCGACCATCGCCTCGGCAGGCGACTTCGAGCCGAGGTCGTCGCCCGCTGCGGTCGGGTTGATGGCGGCGAAGTAGTCGGTCCATTCCTGCAGCCCGTAGTCGACGTTGGCGAACGCTTCCTCCCGGGTCTCGGCGATGTGGACCGGCCCGACCACGCGCCATCGACTGCGGTCAATCGTCCGTCCTTCGTCGGCCGCGGCATCGTTGGCGATCTGCCAGTTGGTCCCGAGGGCGTCGTACCCCGCGGCCACGGTGGCAGCGACGCAGAGCAGTCCGAGGTCATGTGTCCCGGCGAGCTTGGCGGAGTGCGGTGTGACCGTCGACGCGACGGCGACTTCCGGGTACGGGTCCGAGTACGGGCGCAACTGGCAGGTGGCGTCCGTCAGGTCGAACCAGTCGGTTCGTTCGGTCACGGTCTCGCCGTTGAACAGCCGCAGGATGACCTCGAGGCTCTCCTTCATGCGGTCTCGCTGTGCCGACACCGGGATCCCCAGCATCGCCGCATCGGACGGCAGCAGTCCGGGCCCGACACCGAGCATGACGCGTCCCTTGGTCTGGTGATCGAGCTGGATGATGCGGTTCGCGACCATCAGGGGGTTGTGGTACGGCAACGACACCACGCCGGTGCCGAGTCGGATGCGCTCGGTTCGTTCGGCAGCGGCGGCGATGAACAGCTCGGGGCTGGCGATGATCTCGTAGCCCGCCGAGTGGTGTTCGCCGATCCATGCCTCGGCGTATCCGAGTCGGTCGAGGTGTTCCACCAGTTCGAGGTCGCGCTGGATGGCCAGCGTCGGGTCCTCGTCGACGGGGTGGAACGGTGCCAGGAAGATGCCGTTGTCCACTCGCGGTCCACGGACGGGTGCGTTGCTCACAGTGGTCCCCCACAGATCTCGGACTGGTGCGGTCACTTGACCGAACGGTCAAGTTTCTAGCGCACCCGTCCTGTGTCACGCTCAGGCCGATGAGCGCGCCCCTCCAGCTCGAGTTCGTGACGTCGGCCGACCGGATCGAGCGCCTGCCGCCCACCACGGCCGAGGTCGCCGTCGTGGGCCGCTCCAACGTGGGGAAGTCGTCGCTTCTCAACGCGATCGCCCACCGGAACGGGCTCGCCAAGACGTCCAAGACCCCGGGGCGGACGCAACTCCTCAACTGCTTCGCGCTGCGGGAGGGCGGCACGGTCATCGACTGCCCCGGCTACGGCTACGCCAAGACGCCGGCGCACGTGCGGGCCGGCTTCCAGCCGATGATCGAGGGCTACCTGCTCGGCCGCGAGGAACTCACGATGCTCGCGATCCTGGTCGACGGCGAGATCGGCCCGACCAAACTCGACGTGCAGATGCTCGACTGGGTGCGCTCGTGCGGCCTCCCGCACACGGTGATCGCCACCAAGCACGACAAGGTGAAGTCGAAGGCACGCGACAAGCGCAAGAAGGACCTCGCCAACGGGTGCGGGCTCGACAAGGGCGATGTGGTGTGGGTCAGCGCGTCGAAGGGCGTCAACGTCGATCGGGTCCGCGACCTGTTCCGCC
>JAPKDO010000502.1 GCA_028822535.1 Acidimicrobiales bacterium | reverse complement strand
CAGACGGATACCGCCAGCCCTGGCTGGTCGGTTGCAGACCAGATCGGCCACCTCACGTACTTCGACGGCACCGCGACCCTGGCCATCGAAGACCCGGAGCGCTTCCACGCGTCGCTCGAATCGCTCCTCGCGGCGGGCGACGAGATGGAAGCACTCACGCTCTACCGCGACCTCGCACCGACGGAACTGCTCGCGAAGTGGCGGGACAACCGGCAACGGCTCAGCGAGGCCGCTGCGACACTGGAGGACGGCGTTCGTGTCCCCTGGTACGGCCCGCCGATGAGCGGGAAGTCGTTCTTGACGGCCCGGTTGATGGAGTGCTGGGCACACGGCACCGACGTCGTCGACGCCGTCGGCGGATCGCGACCCCCCACCGACCGTTTGCGCCACGTCGCCCAGATCGGGTTCATCACCCGGGGCTGGACGTACGCGAACCGGGGCGAGGAAGTTCCCGCGGGCGACGTCCACGTACGCCTCACCGGTCCCGCCGGGGACACGTGGGAGTTCGGTCCCGCCGACGCCGACGCAACGGTGGTCGGACCGGCCGAACACTTCTGCCAGGTCGTCACCCAGCGGCGTCATGTCGACGACACGGATCTCGTGGTCACCGGCGAGATCGCGGTCGACTGGATGTCGAAGGCGCAGGCCTATGCCGGAGGCGCCACCGATGGTCCGGCTCCTCGGGGGTCCCACTGATGGCGCTGGTCAAGACGGAGCAAAGCGGCGGCGTCTGCACGGTGACCCTGTGCGACGACGCGCACCGGAACGCGCTCGGCCGTCAGTTGATCACCGAGATGGTCGAGGCGTTCGACGCCGCGGAGGCCGACGATGACGTTCGCGTCATCGTGTTGACCAACGAAGGGTCGGCGTTCTGCGCTGGAGCCAACCTCTCGGAACGCTCCGAGGCCGATGCCGACGCGCCCGCGGCGGTCAGCGATCCGATGCACCTCTTCGGTCGCTTCGCTCGCTCGCCCAAGCCCTATGTCGGTCGACTGGCCGGCCACTGTGTGGCCGGTGGGATGGGTCTGGCGGCGGCGATGGACATCTCGGTCGGTCTCGTCGACGCCAAGTTCGGCTTCACCGAGGTCCGGATCGGGGTGGCGCCGGCGGTGATCTCCGTCGTGTGCCTTCCGAAGATGCGCACAGCCGACGCACGGGCTGCCTTCCTGCGAGGCAACCGTTTCGACGGCGCCGAAGCCGCGAGGCTCGGGCTGATCAACCAGGCGGTGACGCGCGACGAACTCGACGAGGCCGTCGACGCGGTGATCGAAGACCTGCTCGCAGGCAGCCCCAACGCACTGGCGGTCAGCAAGCAACTCTTGGCCGACGTCCCCGAGATGTCCGTCGAGGACGCCTTTGCGAAGACGTCGCGTCTCTCCGCCGAGTTGTTCACCACCGACGAGGCCCGCGAGGGCATGGCGGCGTTCCTCGAGAAGCGGCCTGCCCCGTGGGTCCCCTCCGAATCCGCCGGGTGAGCGAGGACCGGGTCGAGGCGGCCCGGTGTCAGACCGAGTGTGAAGGGTCGTCGACGACGCGTCGGGACTGACCGGCTGTTCCGGCGGTGTCGCCGCGGGGACGCTGTTCCGCGACACTCGCGAGCGCGGACACCGCGCCGAGCCAGCCGGAGTCCTTGCCGCGCTCGCGAGGAGACGAGATGTCGGCCAGCGCAACTCGCGATGGGAGGCTGCTCGAACGGCCGGAGCCGACGCGTCGA
>JAPKDO010000005.1 GCA_028822535.1 Acidimicrobiales bacterium | reverse complement strand
ACTAGCTACAGCTGGTCGAGCAGCTTGAATCCCTCGCCGTGGGTGCAGCCGCCGAGGTCGCCCCATTCGGCGAGCCGTGCACGGATCCGATCGGCGAAGACGTCCCACTGGTCTTCTGCGGTGGGGTCGTCGACGTCGACGCCCATCGTCGAACGGAACTGTGACGTGTGCGCCCGGAGCGCCGTGAGCTTGGCGTCGACGTGGTCGGTGACGTCTTCGACGTGGTCGGGCTCGTCGGCCTCCCACAACAACAGCGCGTCGGGCCGGTGATGGGGGAGGTCCTGTTCCGGGAAGAACAACGGGTCGCGTGCCGACACGATCCCCTCGACGGCCAACAGGCCGGCGTGGCGATGGTCGGGGTGGAGGCGGTAGCGCTTCCACGGGTCGTGACCGAGCACGACGGTGGGACGCAGCTTGCGGATCCAGTAGGAGACCTGCCAGCGCTGGCGCAGCGATGAGTCGAGCTCGCCGTCGGGCCAACCGAGGAACACGACCTCGCCGGTCGAGCCGAGTGCCGTCGCAGCGTCACGCTGTTCGACCTGGCGGGTGGCGACGAGTCGGGCGGGGTCGGCGGCGGGGTCCCAGGTGCCCTTCGACCCGTCGGTGCACACGAGGTGGTTGATCACGCAACCTGCCGCCGCCCACTTGGCGAGCGTGCCGCCGGCGCCGAACTCGACGTCGTCGGGGTGGGCGCCGATGGCGAGCGCACGGTCGGGAACCGGGAGGTCGCGACCGATCGAGACGGTGCCGGGTGGCGGTGTCGGCTCGGGGATGGGGAGGTCGGGGGTGTTCATGAGCAGGTGGGGAGTGCGAGGTCGGCGGGTCGATCGACGTCCCAGCTGAGTCGGGGATCGTTGATGATGCGGACCTGTTGGCCGAGTTGCGTGGCCTCGGCACGGTGCGCGGCGAACGAGCCGGCGCCGTAGGCGAATCGGAAGCCGATGGCGGTGGGGACGGCGAGCACGTTGGTGCCGTCGCGCACGCGGTCCGGGACGAGGGTGACGCCCTCGGTCGCACCGACCCACGCCAGCGACCGGGCGAGCGGGAGGTCCGAATGGGCGACGATCGCAGTGGCGACGCCTTCGGAACGCAACTGCTCGACACCGGCCTGGACGGCACCGTTGAGTCCGAGGCCCGGCGTCCAGATCACGCGGGCCCCGACGGACTCGGCCCACGAACGCACCGGGTTGCTGTCGCACACGATGACCACGGGAAGGGGATCGGCCGCCTCGACGACCGTGGTCGCCATGCGCTTGGCCAGGGCTTCGCGTTCGGCGGGTGCGAGTTCGGGAGCCAGCCGGAGCTTGGCGCGCGTGAAGTCCTTCACCGGGATGACGACGGTGGGGTCGTCGGCGTGAGGAGCGTCCATGGCAGGGGAGTGTACGAACCCGGACACATCGATGATCCCGCCGGCCACGGCGTACGCCAGGACCCGTCACTAGTCTGCGGCCATGTCGTCGATCAGAGTGGCTGTTCTCGGGGGAGGCTCGTGGGGGACGACCGTCGCCCACCTGTGCGCCCACAACGCACCGACGGTGCTGTGGTGCCGGTCGGAGGAGACGGTCTCCCAGATCAACGAGGAGCACCAGAACAAGCGGTACCTCGAGGGCTACGACCTGCACGAGTCGCTGACCGCCACGAACGACCTGGGCGAAGCGCTCGACGATGCGGATCTGTTGGTCATGGGTGTGCCGTCGAGTGCGTTCCGGGAGACGTTGCGAGCTGCGACGCCGCACGTCCGCCCATGGGTCCCGGTCGTCAGCCTCACCAAGGGCTTCGAACTCGACACCGGGATGCGCATGACCGAGGTCATCCACGACGAGTTGGCCGGCCACCCCGTCGGCGTGCTCACGGGTCCGAACCTCGCCAAGGAGATCCTCGCCGGTGCTGCGGCCGCTTCCGTGGTCGCCATGGCGGACCTCGCGGTCGCCGATTCCCTCCAGGACGTGTTCCATTCGAACCTGTTCCGGGTGTACACGAACGAAGACCTGATCGGCTGTGAGCTCGGCGGCGCGCTCAAGAACGTCGTCGCGATCGCCTCGGGGATGGGCGACGGCCTCGGCGCCGGCGACAACACACGCGCTGCGGTCATCACCCGTGGCCTCAACGAGATCACTCGACTCGGCGTGGCGTTGGGCGGGAACCCGCTCACCTTCGCGGGGCTCGCCGGCATGGGCGACCTCATCGCCACGTGCATCTCCCCACAGTCGCGCAACCGTACGGTCGGCAAGATGCTCGGGGAGGGCTTGTCGATCGACGAGGCGATCGCCGAGATGAACCAGGTGGCCGAAGGCGTCAAGAGCTGTCGCATCGTGCAGGCCAAGGCCCGTGAGCTCGACGTGCGGACGCCGATCACCGACTGGGTCGTCGCCGTGTGTCATGAAGGAGCAACCGCCATGGACGCCTACGACGGGCTGATCGACCGGGAGAACCGGCGCGAGATGCACGGACTCGAGCAACCGTGAGCACCGTCCACGTCGCCGGCACCGCTGTTGGCAACCTCGGATCGACCCGGACGGCCATCGTCGACCGCGCCGGTCTCGTCCATCCCGGGCATGGCGCGTTCACCGTCGACTGGTCGGTCGGCGCGGAAGACCGTTGGCACGATCCGGTCCAGAGCGCCAACGTGCGCCAGGAACTGATCGGCGACGCTCCCGTCGTCGAGACGCGGATGCGCGTCCCCGGAGGGGACATCATCCATCGCGCCTACGCGATGGTGGCCACGGCCGCCGACGGCGGGGGCGACATGGTGATCGTCGAGTTGGAGAACGACTCGGCCGTGCCCGTCGCGGTGTCGTTCGGCGTGCGAGCCGACAGCGGCACAGCGGCCACGGTCGACGCGACGACGGTCCTGGTCGACGGGAGCGCAGCGCTGTTGTTGCCTCGCGAGCCGAACGAGGTCGCCGACGGCGACGAGCGGACCACGGTCACGTTCCCGCTTCCACACAGCGCGACCATCCAGGTGGCGATCCCGATCGAACCCCGAGCGCCGCGCCGCACGGGCCTGTTCCGGAGCGCCAGAGCGAAGTCGCCCATCGACCAGTCGTTCCCGGCCGCGGTGCCCACGACCGAACAGGTCGTCGGCGGCTGGCGGAGCCAGACGGATCGTGGGATGCGACTCGTGGTGCCGGACGAACGGCTGCAGTCGGCCGTCGATGCCAACCGGCGATTCCTCCTGTTGCTCCACCGGACCGACGATGTCGACTTCCGAGCGGCCGCGCACCGGTTGGCAGCACTCGACCGCTTCGGGTTCCACCGTGAGGTGGGCGAGGTCTTCCTGCCGTTCGCAACCGACCAGGCGAAGGACGGATCGCTGTTCGCGAAGGACGCGGAGGGCAACGCCGCAGCGCTGTGGGCGCTCGCACACCACTGGGACCTGACCCGCAACGTCGAACTCGTCGAGCATCTGGCAACGTCCATCGCCGGTGCCGCCGAGCAGGTCGCCCGTCGCGGCGGTGGGGACCCCTGGTCGCTCGCCGGCCTGCGCGGCGCGCCGCGGCTGCTCCGAGCCGCAGGAGAGGACGACGCTGCGGCGCAGGCCACGAAGCTCGCCTCGGCGGCAGCCCTCGACGACGGCGTGTCGCTCGGTGAGAACCCGTTCGTCGATGCGGACGAGATGCTGGGAACGGCGAGCACGACCTGGACGTGGGCTGGGGACGACCCGCACGATGCTGCCGCCGTGGCGCGGTTCTGTTCGCTCGTTCGCGCGTCGGTCGTGCGCGAGGTCGACGGTGGCGTGGCGTTGCTGTCGACCGTGCCCCGCCGCTGGTTCGGGCAGGGGATCGAGGTACACGACGCTCCCACACGTCATGGCACCCTCTCGTTCGGGGTCCGCTGGCACGGGGAACGGCCGGCGTTGTTGTGGGAACTGGAACCTCACGACCCGGATGCCGCCGTGACCCTCACCTGTCCGGGAATCGACCCTGCCTGGTCGACCGACGAGGCGCGAGGCGAGACCTTGCTCGAGGCGCCGGAAGAACCGCCTGGCACCGTCGCAGTGGCGCCTGGTCCAGAGCAGGGCGATTCGTTCGGATGAGCGACGACGCCGACACCGCCGAGCTCATCATCGCGGCGTTGCGGCGAGCCGGCGTCAGCGATGTGGACCTCGGCCAGGCGATCGAAGCGGGCACGCTGCCGCTCCTCGCGGTCGAGAGCATGATCTTGCCGGACCAGCGCTTCGACATCGACGATGTCGCCGAGCGGTCCGGCATCCCGGCCGATCGCGTCGCGACGCTGTGGGGCGCGCTGGGGTTCGCCACCCCACGGCCCGGCGAGAACATCTTCAACGAGACCGATGTCGCCCAACTCAAGTCGGTCGCCGAGCTGGCCGATTCAGGGTTCGCATCCCGCGAAGTGATCATCCAGATCACGCGGATGCTGGGCGCATCGATGGCGCGCGTCGCGGCGATTCAGGCCGAGCTGGTGCTCTCCCGGGGACGTGCCAGGGACTTCGACGCCGACACCGCGCTCGTGTGGTTCGGTGAGACGTTCGGCGAGGTGCTCGAGCAGGTCTGGCGTCGCCACATGCAGGCGGCGGCCCGCGCCCGACTGAGCACCCCGGTCGATGACGAAGCGCCGTCGCAGGCTGTGGGGTTCGCCGACCTGGTGGGGTTCACGGCACTGTCCCAGCAACTCGAGAGTCACTCATTGGCGGACGTGGTCGACCGGTTCGAGTCCGTGGCGTACGGAACGGTCGGCAGGCACGGCGGCCGGGTGGTGAAGATGATCGGTGACGAGGTCATGTTCACGGTGGAGGATCCGGTCGCGGCGGCGCGATGCGCGCTCGACCTGGCGGAGTCGTATCACGACGCCGACGACCTCTCCGATGTGCGGGTCGGCGTTGCCTACGGCACGGTGATCGACCGGCAGGGAGATTTGTTCGGTCCACCGGTCAACCTCGCCAGCCGCATGACGGCCATCGCGTATCCCGGCTCGGTCCTGATCGACGATGACCTCCAGGGCCTCCTGGAAGAACACGAGGAGTTCAGCTTCCGGTCGATGATCCCGCGACGCCTCAAGAACATCGGGCTGGTACGCCTGCACGTCCTGCGCGAGGCGGGCGAGCAGGAACAGCACCGACGCGAACGCCGCGAACGCCGCCGCGCCCGGGTCGTCGAGCTGACGCAGGGTCTGTTGCCCGGCGGTGGGGACGACGACGGGGACGAGTGACTACTCGACGACGACGTCGTCCAGACCCTCTTCGGGCTCGGGGTAGCGGAGGTCGAGTCCTTCCATCGTGTCGATCAAGATCTGCGACACGGCGAGGTTGCGGTACCACTTGCGGTCGGCGGGGACGACGTACCAGGGGGCGTCCTTCGTCGATGTCTCGCTGATGGCGTCCTCGTAGACACGCTGGTAGTCGTCCCAGAACTTGCGTTCCTCGAGATCGCCCGTCGAGAACTTCCAGTTCTTGTCGGGTTCGTCGAGCCGGGCTCGAAGCCGCTCGGCCTGCTCGTCCTTCGAGATGTGGAGGAACACCTTGACGATGGTCGTCCCTTCGTCCACGAGCATCCGTTCGAACTCCCGGATGTGGCGAAAGCGCTTCTCGGCGAGGTCGTCGTCGATCCAGTCGTGCACTCGCACGACGAGCACGTCCTCGTAGTGGCTGCGGTTGAACACGACGAGTTCGCCGTCGCCGGGGACGTGCGGGTGGACTCGCCACAGGTAGTCGTGGGCGAGCTCGCGTTCGGACGGCTTCTTGAAGTTGTGCATCCGCACGCCGATGGGATCGACGTCGCGGAACACGTGGCGGATGGTGCCGTCCTTGCCGCCCGTGTCCATGGCCTGGAGGACGAACAGCACGCGGTGTCGGTTCTGGGCGTAGAGGACGTCCTGCAGCTCGGCGAGTCGTCGGCGCCGTTCGTCGAGGACGGGGTACGAGTCCTCCTTGTCGCCGTCGAAGTCCGGCGTGGCGCGTGTGTCGATCTTCGACAGGTCGACCGTGCTGTCGGGCTCGACGCGATGCGCGGTCATGCCGAATCGGTCCTCGTGAGCGCGACGACACTGGCAACCGTCGCGAGGCCTACGGCCGCCTGATCGCGACGTCGATACGCGAAGCGGTCGGCGCGCCCGCCGATCGAGAGGATCGACCAGCGCGACAACAGCGAGCCGGCGGAGCCGACCGACAGGACGCTGCCGGCGGAGCCGACCGACAGGATGCTCCCGGCGCTGGCGAAGGACAGGATGCTGCCGGCGGAGCCGACCGACAGGATGCTCCCCACCGATCCGAGCGACAGGATGCTGCGGGACGACAGTGCGCTGAGCTCCGAGTGGCGCGATCGCACCGAGAGCACGGAGTCGACGCTGTCGACCGCATCGAGCGCGATCCGGCGCAGATCGGGGATCCGTCGGGCGAGTGGGGTACGCAACATCGCGCTGACGGTAGCGTCGCCGTCGATGTCCTCGCCCGGAACCACGCTGCGCCCCAGCCTCAAGCGCAAGGCGCCCGGCACGCGCAACGAACGAGACCTCTGGGAGGCCGGGCACGACGTCGTCGTCGGCATCGATGAAGTCGGCCGCGGCGCGTGGGCCGGTCCATTGACGCTCGGCGCGGTGGTGATCCCGAAGGACAGACGTCTCACCAAGGTGCGCGACTCGAAGATGTTGACCGAGCCCGAACGCGAGCTCATGTACGGACGCATCGTCGAGTGGAGCGACGCGTTCGCCGTCGGTCACGCCACCCACGAGGAGTGCGACGAGCTGGGGATGTCGGCGGCGCAGAAGCTGGCGGCGGCCCGGGCGATCGCCGGACTGGGGGTCGAGCCCGACCAGGTGCTGCTCGACGGCAACTGGGACTTCGTGGGTGGGGACGTGGTCCCGACTTCGTCGGTGCGCAAGATCGTCAAGGGTGATGCGTCGTGTCTGTCCATCGCCGCCGCCTCGATCGTCGCCAAGGTGACGCGCGACCGGATGATGCGGGCCGAGTCGGAGGCTCACCCGTGGTGGAGCTTCGAGACCAACAAGGGCTACCCGTGTCCGCGCCACAAGACGGCGTTGGCCGGCGTGGGTCCGTCGTCGATCCATCGTCGGAGTTGGGTCTTCATGGAGCATCTGCCGTGGCCGGGCGCGATCCGCGCCGTGCCGCGACACCTCCGTCCCGACGAGAACCAGGGGACGTTGTTCGCGTGAGCGCCACCGCTGACCGTCGCGACGTCGAGTTGTCGCGGCTCCTCGACGACCTGTCGAAGCTGCGACTACCGGCAGACGACTGGAACGCCGTCGGCCGTGACCTCGCGCCCATCGCCGGCGACGCCGACGATGTGGTCGAACGGGTGTCGCAGATCGTGTTCGAAGCCAACGTCCAAGGGCGTTTCCACGGCGGACGGGCGGCGAGCACGTTGCCGCCGACGAAGCAGACGTCGGCGCTCCCGTGGGTCGGCCTGTTCTGCGCACTGCTGTTGCTGGCCGTCGGTGGCGCCCTCGGAGGTGGCGTCGTGCTCCTGATCGTCGCGGCGCTGGCCGCCGGCGTGTTCGTCGTGGCGTTCGCCGGCTCGCGGGTGGCGCACCGGCCGAGGCCCGGAGCGGACGCGGTGGACGACACCGGTCCGCCGGTCCCGGCGCCGCCGGCGGTCGTGGCGGAGATCTCGCGCCTCCGGCCCTGAGCGCCGCTTTGGCCATTCACCCGGTGTCGTCAGCCAGTCCCCACACTCGCGTGGCCACGCTTGACCTGGTACATCGCCTCGTCCGCAGCGTGCAACAGGTCGCCGGTGGCGAGGTCCGGCCCTGTCGTGCGGCTGCCGACGCTGGCGGTCACGCCGACCTGCCCGCCCCCGGGCGGTGAGACGGTCGTCGCGGCGACGGCCTCTCTGACGCGCTCGGCCATCATCGCCGCCTGCCGGGCATCGGCGTCGACCGCGACGACGACGAACTCGTCACCGCCCAGCCGCACCACCAGATCACCGCGCCTGGCCACGTCGGTGATGGCTGTCCCGACCGCGCGCAGGACCTGGTCACCCACCCGGTGGCCGTGCTCGTCATTGACGGCCTTGAAGCCGTCCAGGTCGATCAGCAGCAGGCTGGTCGGCACATCCGGTGCCCCGCCGGACGTCCGGGCGAGCAGGCCCTCGAGCGCCCGGCGGTTGGCCAGCCCGGTGAGCGGGTCCGAGGTGGCCGCCTGCTGGGCCGCCTCGAGTCGGTGCTGCATCGCCTCGACCTCCCGGGCAGCCATCGCGCCGTGCAACGTCGCCAACCGCTGCCGCCACAGCACCCGCGACAACGTCAACCCGTAGGCCCGGCTGGCATCTGCGCCCGGAATCCCGGCCTGTGCGGCCAGGTCTGCGCACAGCCACTGCGCGTCGGCGGTGACCTGCCAGTCCGACGTCGTCTCGGACATGCGGGCCGCCTCCTGCGCGACCAGCATCGCCTCGTCCCGGTCGCCGACCTCCCAGAGGGCGCGGGCCAAGGCGCAGCCGACTGTCGGACGGCTCCCCACGTGGTCGGCGTGGTCGGCTTCGGCCCACAGCGCCCGGAGGTCATCGATCGATGCGACGGCAACGTGCGGTGGTCTCGTCACCAACTCCACGGCACGGATCTCCGCCATGATCGGGTGATCGTGATGGGTGCTCATCGCCAACGCCTCTCGGGCGTACTCGTTGGCCGTCTCGCGTAACCGGGCGGCCTGGCCGACGGCGACGTCTTCCGGGGCGGCCCGTTCGATGTCGCCGGCCCAGCGGTGGTGCAGCCATGCCAGATTCAATCGTTGGATGGCGGCGGCCATGGGAGGCTGACGAGGGTCGCCCGTCGGGAGGGGCAGCTCCATGTGGGGAACGGCGATCTCGTACAGGCGCAGCAGCGTGTAGCAGTAGCCCAGCCCGTTGCGCGCCCAGGCCGCCAGCACCGGATCGGTCGTCGCAGCGAGCGCGTTCTCCGCCCGCGCGAGCCCCGCCAAAGCAGCATCGACATCGTCGTCACGGATCGCAGACATGGCCTGGAGGTTCAGCGCATTCGCCGTCCAACCGGCGCTCTCGATTCCCCGGGCGGCGGCGAGGCAAGCGTCTGCGGCCAACGTCATCTCTCGGGCCTGCCCCAGCGAGCGGTGGGCGACCGCCACCGCATAGTGCAGCGTGGGCCGGTCCCAGGGCCCGATCTCGAGCTGTTCCTGCGCGTCGCGGACCGCCGTCAAGGCCTCCTCCGCTCGCCCCTGGTGCACCAGCGTGCGCGCCCGCAAGGACACCGCCTCCGCAGGGGAGAGCCCTTCGGCGGTGGGCGGTACGCGGCTCATGTCCCCGATCGTGCCACGACCCGGTTGCAATCGTTACGGGCGACCGAAGCGCGATCTGCGGCATCGCCCGCCGATGTCGTCGACTCGGTGGCCGTCGAGCGCCAGTTCCGGTGGGCGATGGCGGTGATGGACGGCGTCGCCGTTATCGTCGCGCGATGGCCTCGCGACCGATTCGCCCAGCGCTGGTCCTGGCTGCGTGGACGTTCCTCGTCTGGACGACGCGCATCCGCAACATCTGGACCGACGACGCGCTGACGACGGGCGGACAGGTGTGGCGCACCGCCCTCGCCGGCATCTTCACGGTGTTCGCGGTCGGTGTGGTCGTGTTGTGGCGACGCCGGTCCGACGTGGCGAACTGGGTCCGGGCGTTCGCGGTCTGGACCATCGGTGTGTGGGCGATCCGCGCCGTACAGATCGGCCTCGCCGACCACGGCGTGGCGTTCAAGCTGGTCCACACGGTGCTGGCGGTCGTGTCGGTCGGCCTCGCGTTGTGGGCCGATCGTGCCGCACACGAGACCGCTACGGAGCGAACGTCACGTCCAACGCCAGTGTGAGGCAGCGGCAACCGCCGCCCGCCTTGAGGAACTCGTCGACAGGGCAGACGGCGACGTCGAATCCCCACGACTCGAGGATGCGACCGACACGCGGTGGACACGAGGGCATCACGACCAGCGAGCCGACGACCACCGAGTTGGCACAGAATGCCAGCGCTTCGTCGTCCTCGAGCCAGAGTGGCTCGGGCACGAGCGACTCGATCATGTCGCGTCCGTCGGCGTCCCAGCCGAGCGGGGCGCACATCGCTCGACGGTCGTCGAGCGGGCAGAAGGTGAGGTCGAGGTGGTACAGCCGTTCGTCGACCAGTTCGACCGAGCGCACCGGCACGTGGAGGAGTTCGGACAGATGGTTGCCGGCGGCCGCGTCGGATCTCGGACGATGGCCCGACACCAACACGCCATCGAAGGGGAGCGCGTCGCCCGCACCCTCTTGGTCGACGTCGTCGGGGAGACGGTCGACGTCCCATCCACGGTCGGCGAACCAGGTGGCGAACACCTCGGTCTCGGGCTGACGCTCGGGATGTCGGAAGTGGGAGGGCACGAACCGTCGTGTGGTGGCGTCGAGCAGACCGGCGTTGGCCGTGAACACCAGGTCGGGGACGCCGTCGGGCTGGTCGATGGTCTCGATCTCTGCCCCGGCGTCGAGGAGCGTCCGATGCAGCGCCTCCCACTGTCCGCGTGCCGCGTCGACATCGACGACCACTCCCTCGTGCATCCACGGATTGATCTCGTAGAGGACGCCGAAGTGCTTCGGCGGGCAGAGCAGGTAGCGATGTCCCCAGCCCAGCGCGCTCATCGACGACCATCCTCGCACTCTTGCCGGAGGCGTGCGGCGGTCTAGCCTCGGTCCCGCATGGGACAGAGCGTGACCGTCATCGCCAAGCCGTCGACCAACTCCGAAGTACTGCGGTTCGAGATCAACCGCAGTCTCACGGGCATGGGCCACGAGCGTTACTCGTCGCTCGCCGACGTCATCCGGGACCGCCCGGTCGATCTGGTGGCTCGGCGCATCCTCGAACACGGCGGCGTCGACTCGGTCCACGTCAACAGCTCGGTCATCACGGTGCGCCTCGCGGGCGGCTCCACCGGCGACGGTCTCCAGGAGATCATCGAAGACCTGTTCCGGTTCTATCCAGACGGCGGAGTCGAAGCGACCGGTGACGATCCGGCGCCGGACGACGCCGCCGTCGCGGCATCCACCGATTGAGCGACCTCGTCCCCGGCTCCCCGCCGGAGGACGAACGCGAGCGCGTCCGCTGGCCGCTCGTCGCCAAGCTCGGGGTGGGCCTCGCAGTACTCACGCTCCTCGTGGGGATCGGCGCCGCGCTGATCGCTGCGTTCGTCGTCGACCGCAGCGACGAGCCGACGGTCATCATCTCGGCGTCGGGCGATCCGTTGTCGCCGGTCGCCCTGGCCGAAGGCGGTTTCCTCTACGCCGAACGCACGACCGGACGGATCATGCGGTCGGATCGGACGGGGGAGACCACGGTCGCGGTCGAACTGTCGGACGAACTCGCGACCGAGGGTCAACGCGGGTTGCTGAGCCTCGCCACCCGTCAGTCGGGGGAGGCGACCGACGTCTACGCGTCGTGGACCCGGGCATCGGACGGTCGGCTCGTCGTCGGTCGGCTGGCGTCGGGGACCGAGACGCTCGTGTGGGAGGGCCCGGTCAGCACCGAGCTCGCCAACGGGGGGACGCTCGCGTTCCGAGGGGACGAACTCCTGATCTCGATCGGGGATCTGCAGGAACCGGACGCCACCGACGACCCGGACACGCCGAACGGCAAGATCCTCGTGCTCGATCCTGACGGCGAACCCGACCAGGAGCCATGGGTCGTGTCCGGCGGCTGGAACAACCCGTTCGCCATGACGGTGGTGGACGACGACATCTGGCTCGTCGACAACGCCCCCGGGCCACAGCCCGAGCGGGTGGTCCGGATCTCCCCGGAGGGGGAGGAGGCGGTCCTCGAACTCGATGGCGAGATGCGGGCGCCCTCCTCGCTCGCCGTGTTGCCGGACGGCGACTTGGTGCTCTGCGGTTTCCTCTCCGAGGTCGTGGAGCGACTCCCGACTCCCGACGCCGGCGTGGCATTGCCGGGCGAGGTGCTCGGCCCGCCGTGTGCGACCGGGGTGACGGTGCTCGCCGACGGGTCGATCGTCACGACGACGTCCGACGCGGTGTGGCGCGACCCCGATCACGGTTGACGAGTATCGAACAGGTGTTCGATACTGGTCGGCATGGGTCGAGCGGAGGTCGCAGCAGCGCTGGTCGAGCAGATCCAGCCGATTGCGCTCGCTCGTGAACAGCGACTCCCGGTCCTCCCCGCGTTCGCGTCGCTGATCCCCGGCGGGGGGTTGCGACGGGGATCGACGCTGGCCACCGACGGCCCGGCAGCGACGTCGCTCGCTCTGGCTGCAGCGGCTGCCGCGTCGCAGGACGGGGCCTGGGTCGCTGCGGTCGGGTTCCCGTCGCTCGGACTCCTGGCCGCGGCCGAACTCGGGATCGCCCTCGAACGATTCGTCCTGGTCGCATCACCCGACACCGAGATCGGCCCCGACAACGAGGAGACGGCTTGGGCGGCTGCGGTCGCCGCGCTGGTCGACGCGTTCGAGGTCGTGTTGGTGCAGGCCACGCATCGGGTCAAGGCGCGCGACGGCCGTCGGCTCGCCGCCCGTACCCGGGAGCGGGGTGCGGTGCTGGTGCAGGTCGGCTCGTCGGGGTGGTCCGAGGGTGCCGACGTCACCCTCGAGGTGACCGACGCTCGGTGGGAGGGTCTGGCCGACGGGTACGGACACCTGCGGTCGCGTCGGGTGACGGTGGTCGGCGGCGGACGGCGCGAGGCGTCGCGGCCGCGCCGCGCCGAACTGTGGCTTCCGTCGATCGACGGGTGGGTCGAGTCGGTGGTGGCCGATCCGGTGCCCCTGCATGCCTGACCCCGCCGCTCCCGCCAGGGTGATGACGGTCTGGGTGCCGGACTGGCCGTTGTTCGCTGCTGGAGTCCCGGCCGACGAACCGGCCGCCGTGTTCGTGGCCAACCGGGTGGTGGCCTGCACTGCAGCGGCACGGGCGGCCGACGTGCGCCGGCACATGCGACGGCGTGAGGCCCAGGCTCGATGCCCGTCGCTCCGGGTGCTCGACCGCGATGTCGAGCGCGACGCCCGGATGTTCGAACCGGTCGTCCAGGCGCTCGAGGCGTTCACCCCGCGCGTCGAGATCACCCGCCCCGGCCGGTGCGCCTTCCCGACCCTCGGGCCGTCGCGCTATTTCGGTGGCGATCGGGCGCTGGCCGATCGGGTCGTCGCAGCGGTCGATCAGCCGGTGATGGTGGGGGTGGCCGATGGTCCCTTCGCCGCCGAGCACGCAGCCCGAACCGCCTACGTCGCCGCGCAACGGGGCGATCCGCCGGTCTGGATCGTCGAGCCGGGCAGCGTCGCCGAGTATCTGGCTCCGTTGTCGCTGACGGCGCTCGAACAGCCCGACCTCGCCGATGTGCTCCGACGGCTCGGTCTCCACACCCTCGGAGACTTCGCGGCGCTCCCGGCCGCCGATGTGCTGGGGCGGTTCGGCCCGGCGGGGGCCGAGGCCCATCGCCTCGCCCGCGGGCTCGACGCCCGGCCTCTGCGGACGGCACCGCCACCGCTCGACCTCGTGGTCTCGGCCGAGCTCGACCCGCCGGCCGACCAGGTGGCGCCGGCCGCGTTCGTGGCACGCGGCCTTGCCGACGAACTCCACCGACGACTCGACGCTCGTGGTTCGGTGTGCACCCGCCTCGTCGTGATCGCCGAGACCGAGAACGGCGAGCGGTCCGAGCGGGTGTGGCGCCACGCCGAGAGTTCCTCCGCCGGGTCGACCGGCACCAGCGGCCTCGGCGCCGGGGCCATCGCCGACCGGGTCCGTTGGCAGCTCGACGGCTGGATCAACGCCTCGGTCCGTCAGCGTCCCACCGCCGGCATCGTCCACCTGGAACTGCACCCCGACGAGGTGGTGGCGGCCGACGGACGCCAGCTCGGCCTCCCGGGGGAGGGGTTCGGCGGGCGCGACACGGGGGCGGCCGATCGGGCCGTACGGGCGATCGCCCGGGTGCAGGGCCTGCTCGGCGCCGACGCAGTGTCGGTGCCCGAGTACGCCGGGGGTCGCGACCCCGACGAACAACTACGCCTCGTTCCCGCCGGCGCCGTGGATCTCACCGCCGATCGTCCCGCCGTGCACGCCGACTGGGTGGCTGCTCCCTGGCCCGGTCGGCTCCCGAACCCGTCGCCGGCCACCGTCCACCCACAGCCACTCCCGGTCGACGTGCTCGACGGCACCGGACGGGTGGTGATGGTCGACGGGAGGTGCACGCCCACGGCGCCCCCCGAACGGTTGCGGGTCGACGGCCGGTCCCATCGGATCGATTCCTGGGCGGGGCCGTGGCCGGTCGACGAGCGCTGGTGGGATCCCGAGCGTCACTCCAGACGAGCCCGGTTCCAGGTGGTGACCGACGACGGCACCGCCCGACTCGTGGTGCTCGAACGTGGTCGCTGGAGCGTGGCCGCCACCTATGACTGAGTTGTTGCGGTCGGCTCCTGCGTCGCCTTCCTGATTCGGTCGGCGCTGGCGCTTCTTCCGACCGAATGGTTGTTGCGGTCGGCTCCTGCGTCGCCTTCCTGATTCGGTCGGCGCTGGCGCTTCTTCCGACCGAATGGTTGCTCGGTCGAGACGTTCTTCCTCCAGACTCGTGTGATGGAGACGGCGGACGAGATCGGACGGCGGGAGTTGATCGCGCTGTTGGCGATGGCCACGGCGCTCACCGCGCTGGGGATCGACCTCATGCTGCCGGCATTCAACGACATCCGAGCCGACCTCGGCCTCGCTGCCGATTCGACCGCCGTCACCGGCCTCGTCACCGCCTACTTCGTCGGCCTCGGCGCCGGAACGATCTTCTACGGTCCCCTCGCCGACAACCGTGGTCGTCGCTGGACGATGCGTCTCGGTCTGGCGATCTACATCGGCGGCGCGCTCCTGGCGACCGTCGCACCCACGTTGCCGACCCTGTTCCTTGCCCGGTTCCTGTGGGGTCTCGGCGCCGCCGGGCCCCGGGTCGTCGCGCTCGCCGTCATCCGTGACCGCTTCGACGGCGACGAGATGTCGAAGACGATGTCGTCGATGATGGCGATCTTCATCCTCGTGCCCGTGGTCGCCCCGGCACTGGGTTCGGCCGTCCTGCTCATCGCACCGTGGCGGTGGCTGTTCGCACTGTGCGCCGTCTGGGCCGTGGCCATCGCGGTGTGGGTCCGTCGTCTGCCCGAGACGCTCGCCCCCGAACACCGCATCCCCGACCTGCGGTTTCACCGGGTCGTCACCGCGGCCAGGTACGTGGTGTCCAACCGCACGGCCTTCTCGTACGCGGTCGGGGTGACCGCCCTCTACGGGGTGTTCTCGTCCTACCTCGGATCGGCCGAAGCCATCTTCGACAAGACATTCGACGCCGAGGGGATCTTCCCGTTGGTGTTCGGAGCACTGGCCGCGGTGATGGGGTGCGCCGCACTGTTGAACGGCCGCATCGTGTCGACGGTCGGCACCACGCCGATGGTGGTCCGCGCCCTCGCCGGCTACGGGACCGGAGCGTTGCTCTTCGTCGTGGTCGCGGTGGCGAGTGGTGGTCGTCCGCCGCTCGTCGTCTTCATGGTGATCATGGCCGTGATGTTGGCCTTCCACGCGCTGTTGTTGCCCAACCTCAACACGCTGGCGATGGCCCCCATGGCCGCGGTCGCTGGCACCGCGTCGTCGGTGATCGGCGCGTTCCAGTTGGCGATCGGCGCCTCGTTGGGCGGGGTGCTCGACCGCTTCTTCGACGGCACGATCACGCCGCTGGCGATTGGTTTCGTGCTGAGCGCCGCCGCCACGACCGTTGCGGTGTTCAGCGCCCGCCGAGCCGACGTGGCGCCTGCCACGGTCGTCGACTGAGCAACCAGGACGCACCGGCGACCGCCGCGGCGCTGGAAGCAAGCAACGAACCCTTGATGACGAGGCGACCGAAGCGTTTCAGTCGCAACATGCCGAGGTCGTCCGGACGCGCCGGGACCTTTGGGAGGCCAGGCCGGTCCGGGTCGCGCGTGGGGTGGTCGACACGGTCGAATCGGCACGGCCAACGGTCGTGTGCGAGCGCCATCGCCGCGGCGCACGATGCGTCCGCGCCGGGGTCGTGGGCATAGGGGTCGGCGATCCACCACTCGACCTGTGCTCGGGTGCGGTCGATGTCGCAGATGGCGTAGCCGCGCTCGGTCACGTTCGCCCAGGGGACGTGCGACATCTCGCGGGCGGCCCGATCGATGAGTCGGTTGACTCCCGCCACGTTCGCCCGGCCCATCGCGGCGGAGGACGCCGCGGGGCAGACCGCCTCGACCGCCACTGCGCCGTCGGAACCCTGCGGCCCCTCCATGGCCCAACACGAGTGCACGTCGCCCGAGAGCAGGACGGTCTTGGCGCCGTCGCTCGCACGTTCCTCGAGTCGGGTGGTCAGCCAATCGCGTTCGGCCGTGTAGCCGTCCCACTGGTCGTCGTGAAGGATCTTCCCGTCGATGACGGCGTACCCGTTCGGGAGCAGGCCATTCGGGAGCAACCCGTCGCCGGGCAACGGCAGCGCGATCTCGTTGACGACGACGCCGCTGGCCATGATGGTCCACGGCCGCGCCGTGTCCGCGAGTCGCTCGCCCACGAAGGCTCGCTGGTCGTCTCCGAGCAGGGACCGGTCCGGATGATCACGGGGGAGCGTGCCTTCGTCGCCGGCCTGGCGGTCGCGGCCCTCGTAGCGAGTGTCGAGGAGAACGATCTCGGCCAGGTCGCCGATGACCACCGACCGCCAGGTCCGACGCAGGTCCTCGGGTTCCCGGTAGCGAATGGGGAGCCAGTCGGCCCGCGCTGCTGCTGCCGCGCCGACCCGGTCGTCCCAGTCGCCGTGCTCGTCGGGGTCGTGTGCCTTGGCGCCGGTCCGCCACGCGTTGTCGGCCAGGTCGTGGTCGTCCCAGATCGTGAACATCGGGTGCCGGGCGTGGAGGTACTGCACGTCGGGGTCCTCGCGGATCTGGGCATAGCGCGAGCGGTAGTCCTCGACCGTGGTGCACGTCGTCCGGAACTTCGCTCGACGTCCGCTGTTGGCGGTCTGGGCCTCGTAGATGTAGTCGCCGAGATGGACGATCGCGTCGACGTCGCGTTCGGCGAGGGCCCGGTAGACGCCCAGCGGCGCGGCGGAGAAATCGGCGCAGCAGGTGATCCCGAGCCGCAGGTGGTCGACCGACCCGTCCGCGATCGTGCGCGTCCGTCCGACCGGCGATCGGTCACCCGCCTGCGAGAACTCGTAGAAGTAGGTGGTCCCCGCATCGAGCCCGTCGACCGAGACGGTCACACAGCGGTCGTGAACGTCGACGGCCTCGGTGGTGCCGGATCGGATGACCGACGAGAACTCGGCATCGAGGGCGACACGCCACTCGACCGGTCCACGCTCCTCACTCCGGGTCCACAGCAGGACCGACGTGGCATCGGGATCGAACGAGGCGACGCCGTGGTGGAAACGGATGCTCGACATGAGGGAGTCCTACCCCCGATGCCGATTGCTCAGTCGACGAGCGTGTTGTCGGGCTGCAACACGTCCGCACCGATCTCCGCAGAGATGTCGGCGAAGGTGTCGGCGGCCGGTGGGAGTGTCCGCCCGGCCCGACGCGTGAGATGGATGCTGCGCGGCGTGACCGGCGGATCGAGTTCGAGCACGTCGATGCCGGGATCGTCCGGGTCGACGGCGAGGTAGGGCGCCACGGAACGGCCCATGCCCGACCGGACCATGCCCTGCACGGCGCCGTTGTCGGCCGACCGGAAGACGTAGTCGGGAACGACGCCCGCTTGATCGAGTCGACGGTCGATCAGACGCTGGCAGACGTTGTCCGCGGGTTGGCCGATCATCGGATGGCCGTTGAGGTCGGCGTGCGACGCCGTTGGTCCGGGGAGTTCGCCCGCGGCGGCGATCACGACGAAGGGGTCGAACCCCAGGAAGCGTGACTCGGTCCCCGCACCCTCGGGATCGACGGTGAACGCGAGGTCGAGTTCGTCGTCGAGAACGCCGCGCAGCAGCGCGGTCTGATCATCGGTCTCGAACAGACGGATGTCGACGTCGGGGACCTCCGCCCGCATCCGTCCGATGATCGTCGGGAGCAGCTTTCCCGACACGGACTGGAAGGTGCCGATCACGAGCCGACCCGTGATGCCTCGGCGGAGTCGGTCGAGTTCGTCGTCCATCTCCTCGACGCGGGCGAGGACCTCGCGGGCATATTCCAGGAGCAACTCGCCCGCCGGCGTCAACTCGGCAGCCTTCGGGCCACGTGGTCGGTCGAGGACGGGGAGTCCTGCCGCCTTCTCGAGGGCGGCGATCTGCTGGCTCACGGCGGATTGTGTGAAGCCGAGAGCCGCCGCCGCCTTGGCGAACGAGCCCTCGTCCACCACGGCCGCGAGGGCGGCGAGGTGCCGGATGTCCACGTCTCGGAGCGCGCTCATGGTCGATAAGTGTATCTGATCAATACAGTGAAGGATAATCGCTAGCGCTGATGTACCGATGTTCGTACGCTTGGGTCATGACCCCCACCGCAGCCACCGAACTCGCCGAAGCCGTCGTCGAAGACGGCTTCGGCGACCATCGACCGGCCGTGGCCGCGCTCCTCGCCGGAGCCCGTGGTCGCGGCGTGTGCGAGACGCTCATCGGCATCGCCGCCGACCCGTCCGCCCCCACCGTCGCCCGCGAACGGGCGCTCGGCAAGATCGTCGTGCAGTACGTCGCGGCGTGCGCTGATCCGACTCGGTCCCCGGCCGAGCCGAGCGTCGTCTGCGGCACCGCTGCCTGACCTTCCGCGCGGCGGTCGCCGCCGGATGTCACACTCGGTGCGTGGACGCTGGTCCGTGGGACGCTGTGCTGGACCGCATCGACGATGCGGTGAAGGTGGCCGACATCGATCCGAGCATCCACGCGATGGTGCGTCGGTGCGAACGGGTGATGGAGGTCTCCGTCCCGGTCCGACGTGACGACGGGTCTGTCGAGGTCTTCACCGGCTGGCGCATCCATCACAACACGGTGCGCGGTCCGGGCAAGGGTGGGATCCGCTTCCACCCCGCCGTCGATGCCGACGAGGTCCGTGCGCTCTCGGCGCAGATGACGATCAAGACCGCCGTGTGCGGTCTGCCCTACGGCGGGGCCAAGGGCGGCGTGCGGGTCGATCCGCGGTCACTGTCGCTCAACGAACTCGAACACCTGACCCGCCGCTACACGCTCGAGATCTCGCCGGTGCTCGGCCCCGACCGCGACATTCCCGCGCCCGACGTCAACACCGATGGCCGGGTCATGGCCTGGTTGCTCGACACGCTGCAGATGACCGGTGGCGGCGTCCACCTCCCCGGGGCCGTGACCGGCAAGCCGCTGTCGGTCGGCGGGACGCGTGCCCACGCCGGCGGCACTGCGGCCGGCGTCGTGGTGTGCGTGCGGGCAGCGTTCGAGGCGCTCGGCATCGAACTCCCCGGGCGACGCGCCGTGATCCAGGGCTTCGGCAAGGTCGGCGGACCACTGGCCTATCTGTTGCAGTCGGCCGGCATGCGTGTCGTCGCGGTCAGCGACGTCACGGGCGCGGTCATCAACGAGGGCGGCCTCGACACCGCGGCGTTGTCGGATCACGTGATCGAGACCGGGGGAGTGGCCGGTTTCCCGCTGGGCGATCCGATCGATGCCGGCGATGTCCTCGAAGTCGACTGCGAATTGCTGATCCCGGCCGCACTGGGCGGCGTGATCGATGCCGCCGTGGCCGAGCGGGTGAAGGCGAAGGTGATCGTCGAGGCGGCCAACGGCCCGACGTTGCCCGAGGCCGACGAGGTGCTCGATCGCCGCGGGATCACGGTCGTCCCCGACGTACTCGCCAATGCCGGTGGCGTCACCGCCTCCTATTTCGAGTGGGCCCAGGCCCGTCAGGGGTTCCCGTGGGAGGAAGACCTCGTCGCCGATCGCCACCATCGGGTCATGTCCGACGCATTCACCGACGTCTGGGCTGCTGGACAGCGCTGGGACGTCAGCCTGCGGCGGTCGGCGTACGCGTTGGCACTCGAGCGAGTGGCGGCAGCGATGGCGACGAGGGGCATCTTCCCGTAGGCGTCAGCCAGTCCGAACACCTGTTCGACAACGAACGGGTGTTCGCATACCATCGAACGGCGTGGGGTTCAACAACCCAGGGGTTTCCTGGTCCGAACTGGAACGGACGCTCTCCGACAGCCGATCTCCCGAGGGGGCGCGGCATCGCAAGCCCACACGCGCGGAGGGAGACGGGGGCGACAGTCCGGCGTGGTCGTATCGCCGGCCCGAGTACTCGGCGCCCACCGGACTCGAGCGACGACGCGGGGCGGTGCCCTACGCCGAACTCCACTGCCACTCGAACTTCTCGTTCCTCGACGGCGCGTCGCACCCCGAGGCGCTGGCGGAGGAGGCGGCGCGGCTCGGGCTCGAGGCGCTGGCGCTCACCGATCACGACGGCTTCTACGGCGTGGTCCGCTTCTCGCAGGCCGCGCGTGAGGTCGGGCTGCCCACGGTCTTCGGGGCCGAGCTGTCGCTGGGGTTGAGCCAACCGCAGAACGGCGTGCCCGACCCCGAGGGTTCGCACCTGTTGGTCCTCGCTCGGGGCACCGCGGGCTACGCACGCCTCGCCGATGTCATCTCCTCGGCACAGCTCGCCGGGGGGATGAAGGGCAAGCCCGACTACGACTCGATCGACTGGTCGCGTGCGCACGGTGGCGACTGGCTGGTCCTCACCGGCTGTCGGAAGGGTGCGGTCAATCGAGCGTTGGTCGACCACGGCCCGGCCGCGGCCGAACACGCCCTGCGAGGGCTCGTCGACACCTTCGGTCCCGACAACGTGGTGGTCGAGTTGTGGGATCACCACGACCCGCTCGACTCGGCCCGCAACGACGCGCTGGCGCAGATCTCGGGGCGGGTCGGCGTCGAGGTCGTGGCGACGAACAACGTCCACTACGCCACGCCGGCCGAACGTCCCCTCGCCGCAGCGCTCGCCGCCGTGCGGGCACGTCGCGATCTCGAGGGTGCCGACGGTTGGCTCCCGCCTGCAGCGACGGCGCACCTCCGGTCGGGCGTCGAACAGTCCCGCCGCTTCGCCCGGTACCCCGGGGCCGTCGAACGGGCGGCCGAGCTCGGCCTGGCCTGCGCCTTCGACCTGCAGTTGGTCGCGCCCAACCTGCCGCCGTACCCGTGCCCCGACGGGCCGGACGGTCGACCGATGTCCGAGATGGGCTTCCTCCGCCGGCTCACCGAAGCGGGAGCCGAGCGTCGCTACGGGCCGCGTTCCCGACCGAACACGCCGGGGGCATGGGAACAGATCGACCACGAACTCGCCCTGATCGAGACACTCGGGTTCCCCGGCTACTTCCTGATCGTGTGGGACCTCGTCGACTTCTGCCGCCGGTCCGACATCTTCTGCCAGGGCCGGGGGAGTGCCGCCAACTCGGCCGTGTGTTTTGCCCTCGGCATCACCAAGGCCGACGCCGTGAAGCTCGGGTTGTTGTTCGAGCGGTTCCTGTCGCCCGAGCGCGACGGGCCGCCCGACATCGACATCGACATCGAGTCGAACCGACGAGAAGAGGTCATCCAGTACGTCTACGAGCGCCACGGCCGCCGCCACGCCGCCCAGGTCGCCAACGTCATCACCTACCGGGCCAAGTCGTCGATCCGGGACATGGCCAAGGCGCTCGGCTATGCCACCGGCCAACAGGACGCGTTCTCGAAGTCCGCCGACGCGTGGGGTGGGGTCAAGACCTCGGCCGACCAGCAGAAGGAGGGGCTCAACCAACTGCCCGACGATGTCCTGGCGATGGCGGCCGAGGTCGAGCACTTTCCCCGTCACCTGGGCATCCACTCCGGGGGCATGGTCCTGTGCGACCGTCCCGTGGTGGAGGTCTGCCCGGTCGAGTGGGGCCGCTTCACCGGGCGCGACGGCGGGACGGTTCGCAGCGAGGTCCCGATCCGTTCTGTTCTCCAGTGGGACAAGGACGACTGTGCCGCAGTCGGTCTCGTGAAGTTCGACCTGCTCGGCCTCGGGATGCTCACCGCGCTGCACGAGACGGTGCGCCTGGTGCGCGAGTCGACCGGTGTCGACATCGACATCGCCGAGTTGCCCCAGGACGACGAGGTCTACGACATGTTGTGCAAGGCCGACACGGTGGGCGTGTTCCAGATCGAGTCGCGCGCCCAGATGGCGACGCTGCCCCGACTCAAGCCCCGCACGTTCTACGACCTGGTGGTCGAGGTGGCGCTCATCCGGCCCGGCCCGATCCAGGGCGGTTCGGTCCACCCCTACATCCGTCGGCGCAACGGCCAGGAGGAGATCACGTATCTCCACCCGTTGCTCGAGAAGTCGTTGGAGAAGACCTTGGGGATCCCGCTGTTCCAGGAACAGCTCATGCAGATGTCGATCGACGTCGGCGGATTCACCGCGTCCGAGTCCGATCAGCTCCGGCAGGCCATGGGGTCGAAGCGTTCGCCCGAACGGATGGAGCGTCTCCACGACCGCTTCCGCACGGGCGCCCGGGAGCGGGGGGTGCCCGATGACGTGATCGAGGAGATCTGGGTCAAGCTCGCCGCCTTCGCCAACTACGGCTTCCCCGAGAGTCACTCGGTCTCCTTCGCCTACCTCGTCTACGCCTCGTCGTGGTTCAAGCGCTTCCACCCCGCCGCCTTCTGCGCCGGCCTGCTCAACGCCCAGCCGATGGGGTTCTGGTCGCCCCACTCGCTGATCCAGGACGCCCGTCGCCACGGCGTCGAGGTCCGCACCGTCGACTGCAACACCTCTCTCGCCGACGCCACCCTCCTCCCTGCCCCACCCGTACCCTCCGAAAATTCCTGTGAGAACGCCCCGGAAACCGGGGAGTTCTCGTGGGGAGAATCGGAAGGGGCGGTGGTGCAGCTCGGGTTCCGGGAGGTACGGGGGATCGGGGTCGACCTGGCCCGGGAGATCGCCACCGAGCGCGAGACCAGGGGGCCGTTCGCCTCGATGGAGGACCTGGCCCGTCGGGTCGAGCTCACGTTGTCCCAGCTCGAGGCGTTGGCGACGGCGGGGGCGTTCGACTGCTTCGGCCTGGAGCGGCGAGAGGCGATCTGGCAAGCCGGTGCCGTCGCCCAGGGAGGGGCCGACCGGTTGCCGGGAATCGTCACCGGCGACCAGCCGCCGCCGCTGCCGGGCATGGACGACTTCGAGACCGCTCGGGCCGACCTCTGGGCCACGGGGATGAGTCCGGAGGGGCATCCGACGAGGTTCATCCGCGACGAACTCGACCGCATGGGGGTGGTGACGAGCGCCGGACTGTGGGACGTCGAGCCGGGGTCGAAGGTGCTCATCGGCGGCGTGGTGACCCATCGCCAGCGTCCGGCGACCGCGGGCGGGACCATGTTCCTCAACCTCGAGGACGAGACGGGGCTCATCAACGTCGTGGTGTCGAAGGGGTGCTGGAACGCTCATCGGCGGGTAGCGCTCACCGCTCCCGCCATGCTCATCCGTGGACGATGCGAACGCAGCGAGGGGGTGATCAACGTCGTGGCCGAGCGTCTGTCGTTCCTGCCGGTGAACGGCAACGTCCCGAAGAGTCGGGATTTCCGCTGAGGCGCCCGCCCGTCGGGACTACGACGCCCAGTACGGGGCGCGGGCGACGTCGGTGCAGTCCAGGTCTCCGTGGCCGTAGTAGTCGTCGTTGCCGATGTCGATCGAGTCCGGCTTCCACGGCTGGTCCCCTCGATACATGAGGTCGTCGGGGTGGTCGCCGACGTGGCCCTCGAAGTGATTCGGAGCGCACGTCTCGACCGCTCCCATGGCGTGGAACAGTTCATGGGTCACCCCGAACTCCCACGTGCTCGGGGGTTCGCCGGCGGCCCGGAAGTCGTTCGGGACGCATGGCGCCTCGCCGGGATCGACGTGGGCCCAGTACCGGGCGACCAACGTGCCGGGCAGGGTCTCGGGGTTGAATGAGCTGGCGCAGTCCTCGGACGGGCCGGCGTAGTAGGCGGCGTACACGGTGAGTGGCGCATCGAAGCCGGCGGCGATGATGTCGTCCTCGATCGCGTCGCGGATGAACACGCCCTCCGCGAAGTACTCGTCCGCGGTGCGGGGGAGTCGGTGGAAGGTGACATCGAGTTCGCCCTGGAACGTGTCGAGGCGGAGTCGTCGATCGATCTGTGACTCGAGCCAGCGCATCGCCGACTCCATCGACCCGGCGATCGTGCCGTCGGTGTCGAGACGGTCGTCGGGGCCGTCCGACGGCGTGAGGTACAGCACGTGGACCTTCGGCACGCCGGGATCGTCGTCGGGTCGATCCTTGGTCGCCCGCGTCGAGGTGTCGAGCGCCGCGGTGGTCGTCGTCGCCTCGGCCGCTGCCGTCGTGGTGGTGGCCCGGAGCGTCTCGCTGTCGTCGCCGTCACCCCCGCAGGCGACGACGACCAACGCCAGGCTCAACAGGGCAACGAGCATCCGGCGTTGCAGCATCCACACACGGTACGAAACGGACGTCGCGGGTTGACGGAATCGAACAAGTGTTCGTAGCATTCGTCCCGTGTTCGCCGACCTCCAACCGACGCTGTTCGGTTCGTCCGTACCGGAGGTGGACGCGTCGTTCTCGGGCATCGAACACGTCGAACTGACCGATGGCGCGTGGATCGAACTGCTCCCCGGCTGGCTCGGCGGCGAACAGGAGGTGTTCGACGGCCTCGTCGCCTCGACGTCGTGGCGGGCACAACGACGGCCGATGTACGACCGCATCGTGGACGTGCCCCGACGGACGGCGGCGATCCCCGACGATGGCCCCGGCCATCCCGTGCTCGACGAGATCGGCCGCCTCGTCAGCGAGCGCTACGACGAACCCTGCGACCGCATCGGACTGGCCTGGTATCGGGACGGCCGGGATTCGGTCGCCCCCCACGGCGACCAGATCGCCCGCGACATGGACACCACGACGATGGCGATCGTCTCGTGTGGTGCGCGCCGACGCTTTCGCTTGACGCCGGTCGCCGGCGGGCATGGCCGGACGCTGGAACTCGGCCACGGCGACTTGTTGGTGATGGGCGGGACGATCCAACGCACGTGGCGCCACGGTGTGCCGAAGACCGCACGCCCGGTCGGCCCTCGCCTGTCGATCATGTTCCGCCCGCCCTGGCTGGGCTGACGCAGCAGACGACCGGTCGGCCGTGGCGCGCCCCGACGAGGCAGGATGAGGGGATGCAGCCACTCGGGGTCCATCACGTGTCGATCAACGTCCACGATGCCGATGCCGCGATCGCGTTCTACACCGACGTGCTGGGCCTGAGTGTTCGCGACGACCGTCCCGACTTCGGGTTCGGTGGGGCGTGGTTGGACATCGGCGGTCAGCAGGTGCATCTCCTCGAGGTGCCGGTGCCCGACGACCGCGGCCAGCACTTCGCGGTGCAGGTGTCCGACCTCGACGCTGCGGTTGCCGAGATCCGAGACAAGGGGGTGACCGTCGGCGACCCCTCGCCGGTGGGCCCGAGCCGTCAGGCGTTCCTCCACGATCCCTCCGGGAACATGATCGAACTGCACGAGCCTGGCTAGGGGTGCCGACGGTCCGCGATCTACGGTCGCGGACGTGGCTTCTCCCAAACCCAGCAAGGCGGAACGGCAGCGTCGCAATCGCGCGCAGCGCGAGGCGCGTCAGGCGCGTTCGGCCCATGCGGGGGAGGCGACCGAGATCGCGAACGAACTCGGCGGTGCAGACGCCGGGTCCGAGGGCGGATCGACGACCTCGGGCGGCGGCGACTCAGCGAAGGGCTCGGCCGGGAAGAAGACGGCCGGCAAGAAGGCGACGGCACGACCGACGAAGGGTGGACGGCAGAACCCGTTCTCGATCCCGGGTCAGCGCGCCGTCATGTTGGCCTTCCTGTTCAGCATCGCCTCGATCGGTCTGTTGATCCTCACGCCGGTGCGGGTCGAGCGCGAGGTGCCCGAGGACGACCCGCGCGTCGAACTCGCCGATGACCCCGAGATCAACGACGACGGCACGGCGACGATCATCGAGGACGTCAAGCTCCTCGACGAGGAGTCCCTCCCGGTCGCGCTGCTCATCATGTTCACGCCCGTCGTCATCACCGGCGTGGCGGCGTACTTCACCAAACACGAGAAACGTTCGACGATCTGGACGATGTCGATGCTGGCGATCGCCGGCTACGTCTTCTTCATCGGTGGGGCATACGCGATCTACACGTTGCCGGCGCTGGTCGCGCTCGGGGTCGGTGGGTTCCAGACCCGCCGAGCAGAGAACGCCGATCGGGTCGCCGAGTTGAAAGCGCAACGCGCTGCTCGCAAGGCCGACAAGGCCGACAAGGCCGGGGGCAGGGGGAAGAACGTCATCGACGCCGAGGCAGTCGAGGACGACGACTGAGGGAAGTCCCCCTTCACCCGGCGGCCACGCGTAGGGTCCTGCGCCATGACTGCCGCAGAGACCGCATTCGAGAAGTTCCAGGCCAACGTCGGCGAGACCGACGGTACGGGCGAGTGGTTCGAGATGACGCAGGAGCGGATCAACGACTTCGCCGATGTCACCATCGACCACCAGTTCATCCACGTGGACGAGGAAGCGGCGAAGGCGAGTCCGTTCGGTGGAACGATCGCACACGGATTCCTCACGCTGTCGATGCTGACCCACCTGTCCTCGTCGGTCCCCCAGGACCCGGAGACGTTCAAGGGCGTCGTGATGGGTGTCAACTACGGATTCGACAAGGTCCGCTTCGTGTCGCCGGTGCCGAGTGGCTCGAAGATCCGAGCGACCAGCGTGCTCAAGGACGTCCAACTCAAGGGCGACAACATCCAGGTCACCCGCACCTACACGATCGAGATCGAAGGAGTCGACCGCCCGGCCGTCGTCGCCGACTGGATCACCCGCCTCACGTACGGATAGACCTCAGGACGGGCTGGCGTAGCGACCCACGAGCAACGTCGACGAGATCGCAGCCTGTTCGATCAAGGTGATCGCTTCTCGGCCGTCGAGCCCCGGGGCGAGGCCGATCGGCTCGGCCAACGCGTAGATGGAGAACACGTACTCGTGGGGGTCGTCGCCCGCCGGTGGGCACGGCCCGTCCCAGCCGTCGACTCCCGTGTCGGTTCGAGCAGTGACGGCGCCGGGTGGGGTGACGCCGGACTCGAGTTGGAGCAGCGTCGGGTCGAGCCCGGTGACGACCCAGTGGACGGCACCGTCCGCCGTCCGATCGACCATGGTGACCGCGAGTTCGGCAGCGTTGTCCGGGGTGCCGGCGAACACGAGCGGGGGAGAGACGTTCAACCCGTCACAGGTGAAGTCGGCGCCGAGGAGGTCTCCGCCGGCGAACGCCGGGCTCGACAGGTTGAGCCCGATCGCCGGGTCGTCGGTCGTGAACCCGGCTTCCGGCGGTGGTGCCGTCGTGGTGGTCACCGGAGCGATCGGCACCTCGGGCGCCGGTGTCAGCGTCCTGCCGTCGTCTCCGCATGCTGCGAACACGAGCATGCCGGCGACGGTGCAGCGAAGCAGGATCCTCCGGGGCATCAGGGCATCGTGCCACCCGGGCACGTCGACTACACGTACCCCCGGAGACGAGCCGCATCGGCGACGCGCTGGACGCCGATGCTGTACGCCGCTCGACGGAGGGTGCAGTCGTGCGCGTCGGCGAAGGCATGCGTCCGCTCGTAGGCCATCCGGAGTCGGTCCGCGAGTTCGTCGTTGAAGACCGACATCTTCCACGTGAACTGTTGGATGTTCATCGTCCACTCGAAGTAGGAGCCGGTGACGCCGCCCGCGTTGGCGAGGATGTCGGGGATCACGACGATTCCCCGATCGTTGAGGATCACATCGCCGTCAGGCGTCACCGGATAGTTGGCGCCTTCGAGCACCACGGAAGCTCGAACGTCGGCCGCGTTCTGGTCGGTGATGACCTGACCGAGTGCGGCGGGGATCAACACGTCGCACTCGAGCGCCAGCAACTCGTCGTTCGAGATGGTCTCGCCGACGCCGGCGTCGGCGACGAAACCGCCCTCGGCGACCGTCTTGCACAGGAGGGGGACATCGAGGCCCGACGGGTCGTACACGCCGCCGCCGACGTCGGAGACCGCGACGACCGTGGCACCGCGTTCGACGGCGGTGGTCGCGGCCCACGAACCGACGTTGCCGTAGCCCTGGATCGCGATCCGGAGCCCGTCGATCGGGCGATCGGTGTGTTCGCACCACGCCTCGAGCACGTCGATCGCTCCACGCCCGGTGGCTGACGCTCGGCCGGGCGCTCCGCTGAGCGCCACCGGCTTGCCGGTCACGCAGGCCGGGGTGTAGCCGTGGAGCTGCGAGTACGCGTCCATCATCCAGGCCATCGTCTGGGCATTGGTGTTGACGTCCGGGGCGGGGATGTCGCGGTAGGCGCCCAACACGTGGTGGATCGACTTCGTGAAGCGGCGGGTCATCGCCTCGCGTTCGCGCTCCGACATGTCGGTCGGGTCGACCTCGATCCCGCCCTTGGCTCCGCCGAAGGGGATGTCCAGCAGCGCTGTCTTCCACGTCATCAGCGAAGCGAGCGCCCGCACCTCGTCGAGATCGACGGTCGGGTGGTACCGGATGCCACCCTTGTACGGACCGCGAGCCCCGTTGTGCTGGACGCGAAACCCGCGCAGCACGAGCAGCGAGCCGTCGTCGCGACGGACCGGGACCTGGGAGGCCACCTCCCGGTAGGACGAGGTGAGAACGGCCGTCATCTCGTCCTCGAGGGCGATGATGGCGGCCGCTTCCTCGAAATAGCGTGTGACTGCTTGATGTGCGGTGAGGCGCTCGCTCATGCGCCCCGTCTATCAGGCCGAACCGTTGGAAGCGGGTCGGTCGAGGAGTTCGGACACGCCGGCGAGCGCTCCGGCGACGCCGGACAGTTCGGTCGGCACGATGATCTTGGTCGCCTGTCCGTCGCCCAACTTCTGGAGGGCCTCGAGGTACTTGATGGCCAGCAGGTCGTTCGACGGGTTGCCGTCGTGGATCGCCTGGTACACGCTGCGGATGGCATCGGCCTCGCCCTCGGCGACCGCTTGCTGACGGAACTTCTCGGCCTCGGCGAACGTCCGGACCGCTTCGGCTCGACCCTCGGCTTCGAGGATCGAGCGTGCTTTGATGCCCTCTGCTTGCAGGATGGCCGAAGCCTTCTCGCCCTCGGCCGTGGTGATCGACGCCGTCCGCGCACCCTCGGCCTCGGTCACGACGGCACGTCGCGTGCGCTCGGCCTTCATCTGCTCGTGCATCGCCGACATGACGTCCGGCGGCGGGTCGATGCGCTGGATCTCGACCCGGACCACGCGGACGCCCCACTTGTCGGTGGCGTCGTCGAGGATCTCGCGCAGGGCGATGTTGATCTTGTCGCGCGACGTGAGCGACTCGTCGAGCTGCAGGTCACCGATCACGTTGCGGAGGTTGGTCTGGGCGAGCTTGGTGACCGCCAGGATGAAGTTCGCGACGTTGTACACGAGGCGCTGGGGGTCGGTGGGTTCGTAGTAGATGACCGCGTCGACCGAGACCGCCACGTTGTCGGAGGTGATGACCTCCTGGGGTGGCACGTCGACGACCTGCTCGCGCATGTCGACAGCGCGGATGGTCTGCACGAACGGGATGATGATCCGAAGGCCGGGGTCCACGGTCTGTTGGTACTTGCCGAGCATCTCGACGATGCCTCGCTGGTACGGCCGGATGATCCGGACGCCTGCGGCGACATAGGCGAAGAGCAACACGCCGATGACGGCGAGGACGACGACGAGACCCATCAGAGGGACCTTTCGGGTGGAGTGGAGGGGAGGGCGCGTTCGGTCGGGTACACGACGACACGGGTGCCACGGACCTCGGCGACGACGACGCGACTGTCGCGTGAAACGGCGGTGCCGTCCGGCGTCTGGGCCCGCCATTCCTCGCGTCCGATGCGGATCAGTCCGACCTCGTCGAGTCCGGCGGGGATGTCCTGGAGCACGAGCGCCTGCTCACCGACGAGGCGTTGGGCGCCGACGCCGGTCGGGTTGCCTCCGGCTTCGTCGAGACGGCGTGCGAGCGGACGAAGCGCCGCGAAGGCAACCGTCGACACGACGATGAACACCAGCCAACTGATGCCGACGGCGGCTCCGAGGAGTGCGGCCGTCGCGGCGAACGCCGCGCCCACGGCGAACGGTGCCAGGAAGAACGAGCCGGGGCTGGCCATCTCACCGAGGCCGAACACCAAGGCGGCACCCAGCCACACCCACTGCCAGAAGTCGGGGTCGTCCACGCCCGCAGGCTACTTGTCGCCGTCGCGGTCGGGTCGGACGAATGTGCCGTCCGGGATGTCGGTGGTGTAGTCGCTCGCCTCGAGCACTTCGTCGCCCTGGGCGACCCGCAGGAGCGCTCCCTCGGCCGAGATGCACAGCGTGCCGGTGTCGGTCAGGTCGGATCGCTCTCGCCCCTCCCGGATGGTCGTGACCAGGCATCGGGCTTCCGTGCCCGCCACCGTCGCAGTCTCGATCGCGAAGGTGTAGTCCTCCATGCGCGTCGCCAGCGTGCCGGTGAGTTGTTCCATGGTCGATGCACCGAACGCCCCGAGCGGTTCGACGATCGCATCGGTGCGCTCGCACGCGACGATGGCGTCTTCGTCGGCGTCGCGTGTGCAGGTGACGGCTTCGCCGTCGATCACGAGTTGCATCTCCACGATCCGCTCGCCGTCCAGGACGTCGATCCGTCGATCGGGAGAACGGTTGGCCACGACGATCTGCGTCCCCTCCTCGGGGCCCGGATACGTGGCCTGATAGGTCGCGGTCTGGCCGCGTGCGGCGGTGGCGAGGAAGTCTGCGACCTCGTCGTCGAGACCGGCGTCGAGTGCGGCGGTGCGGGCTTGTTCGGCTCGAGTGTCACCGACGCCGTCGTCGCTGCCGCATGCAGCGATGGCGATGAGCAGGCAGGCGAGGACGACGAGGCGCACGGTTGGATCGTAGGGACCGGCACTACCGTGGAGACACCATGCCCGCGACCACCGACACTCCCGAGCCGCGCCCGATCGGTCGATCGATCCTGCTCGGCGTCACGATCGGTGTTGCCGTCGGTGCGACGGTGTACTTCCTCATCGCGATCCCGATCTACCTGGTGGCGTCGTTCGAGGCGAACGGAATGGACCGTCCGATCATCCGTACCGGCCTCCTCAAGGTGGCGCTCCCGTTCGGAGTCCTGTTCGGGATCGGGACCGGGGTGGCCAGTGGGCGATGGCTCCGACGCGGCGGACGCTGGACTGTCGAAGACGGCGGAGACCGCTACACCACCCGGTAGCCCCGCAGCACCGATCGTTGGCGTCCCTCCGGCGGGTCGCTCGCTAGCGTGTCTGCGTGACCGACCGCTGCCTGCTCACGGTGCACGCGCACCCCGACGACGAATCGTCCAAGGGTGCCGGTACCGTCGCCCGCTACCACGCCGACGGCGTGCGGACCGTGCTCGTCTGTTGCACCGGCGGCGAGGAGGGCGACATCTTGAACCCGGCGATGGACCGTCCCGAGGTGCGAGCCGACCTCGAGGCCGTACGCCGCCAGGAACTGGATGCCGCGGCGGAGATCATCGGCTACGACGAGGTCGTGATGCTCGGATACCGGGACTCGGGCATGCCCGACAGCGAGGCCAACGCCCGTCCCGAAGCATTCGCGAATGCGCCCCTCGACGAGGCCGTGGGCCGGCTGGTCGAGATCATCCGGCGCGAGCGACCCCAGGTGGTCGTCACCTATGGGGACGACCAGACGGGATATCCGCACCCCGACCACCTCATGGTCCACGACGTGACGATGCCGGCCATCGAGAAGGCGGCGGACGAGGCGGCCTATCCCGAATCCGGGGCGCCACACCAGGTCCAGAAGGTGTACTGGACCGAGTGGTCGCGGGCCCGCATGGAGGGGATGCACGCCAAGTTCCTCGAGCTCGGTCTCGAGTCGCCGTTCGACGACAAGTGGTTCGAACGTGAATCGAAGGACCATCGGATCACGACCCGGGTCTCGACGGACGGCTACGGCGATGTGCGCTGGGACGCGTTGTTGGCCCACGCGACCCAAGTCGATCCGACGTCGCCGTTCTGGTTCGGGCTCCCACGCGACGTGGCCGCGTCGATCCACCCCTGGGACGACTACGTGCTCGCCGTCAGTCACGTCGAGTCGGACGAGTCCACGGGCGACATCTTCGACGGCGTGGCATGACGACCGTCCGCTTCG
>JAPKDO010000501.1 GCA_028822535.1 Acidimicrobiales bacterium | reverse complement strand
CGACTCGGAACAGGAGGCGAGCAGCAGACATCCGGCGATCGCCAGGACGAACACGGTGAAGTAGCGGCGCATCGCGGCACGATAGGGCACCGGCGCTCAACGCGATGTGGCACCCATCTCCGTCAAACGGCGTTCGAGGAATCGGCGGTCGGCTTCGCTCGGGCTGCAACCGAGCGCCTGCCGGTACGCCGCGACCGCCTCCGCTCGGCGGTCGAGGCGGCGGAGCAGCGCAGCCCTCGCCGAGTGGAAGAGGTGCCAGCCCTCGACACCGTCGACCGAGTCGAGAACAGCCAGACCGGCCTCGGGGCCGAGGGCTTCGGCGACCGCTGCGGAGCGGTTCACCCGGACGACCGCCGTCGGCTGCAAGCGCTCCAAGATCCCGTAGAGCTCGGCGATCTGTGCCCAGTCGGTCTCGTCGGTCGTCGATGCCACGCCGTGGAGACAGGCGATCGCTGCCTGCACCTGGTAGGGCCCCACGTCGCGATGGCGAAGCGTCTCGTCGACGATGGCGACCGCCTCGGCGATCGCTCGGTGGTCCCAGCGCGATCGGTCCTGGTCGGCGAGGAGCACCAACCCACCGGCGCCGTCGATGCGAGCATCACGGCGGGCGTGGGTCGCGAGCATGAGCGCGAGCAGACCACGGCATTCGGGCACGTCGGGCATGAGATCGACCAGCAGCCGGCCGAGACGGATCGCCTCGTCGCCGAGGTCGACGCGTACGGGTGCGTCGGCCGACGACGAGTGGTGCGCCTCGGTGAAAACGACGTACACCACGGCCAGCACGGCGGGCAGCCGGTCGGGCAGTTCGTGGTCGGCGGGAACCCGATACGGGATGTTGGCGCCGGCGATCTTGCGCTTCGCTCGGACGATCCGCTGCGCCATCGTCGGCTCCGCGACGAGGAACGCGGCCGCCACCTCGGCGGTCGTGAGCCCGCACAACGTCCGCAGCGAGAGCGCGACTCGGGCGTCGGGGTTCAGCGCCGGGTGGCAGCACGTGAACACCAGTCGTAGGAGGTCGTCGGCAACCGCCGACGACGTCGGGAGGTCGGGCTCGAACGCCCCCTCCCCCATCGACCCCGCACCCAGCCGCACGGCTGCCTCCTCCTTCGGTCCGCGCTTGGTCTCTCGCCGGAGGCGGTCGAGCGCGGCGTTGTTGGCGGTCGTGGTCAGCCACGCCGCCGGATTGTCCGGGACGCCGCTGTGGGGCCAGCGCCGCAGCGCCTTCACCACGGCATCCTGGACGGCGTCCTCGGCGAGGTCGAGGCTGCCGAGTCGCCGGGTGAGGGTGGCCAGCACGGCCCGCCCCTCGACCCGGACGACCTCGGCGATCGGGTCAGCCAGGACCGCTACTCCTCGGAGAAGTCGATGCAGGGCCGGACCTCGACCCGTCCATGCCAGGCTCCCGGGATCTGGCGCGCCCACGCCAACGCCTCGTCGAGGTCGGCGGCCTTCAGGAGGTAGAACCCGCCGAGCACCTCCTTCGTCTCGGCGAAGGGTCCGTCGGTGGTCACCATGTCGCCGCCCTTGCCGTCGACCTCGATGGTCGTCGCCGTGGCGGTCGGCTGCAGTGCTTCCCCGCCGAGCAAGACGCCTGCCGCGCCGGCCTTCTCGCCGAACTCGCCGTAGTCGGCCATGACCGCGGCCCACTCGTCGGTTCCGGGCTCCTCCCACTCCTTCTCGGCGGCGGCGTAGATGAGGGCTGCAGAGGTGGGCAT
>JAPKDO010000500.1 GCA_028822535.1 Acidimicrobiales bacterium | reverse complement strand
CGGGCACGGTACGTCAGACCAGGAACGTGCGTGTTGCAGGCTTCGGCGAGGCACACGCGACAGCGGCCCTCGCTATTCGGCCCGCCCTCGACGTCGTAGAACTGACCGGGTACGTGCTCGCACTCGGACAGGTCCTCGCCGCAGACGGAGCAGAACCGCTTGCCGGTGAATCCAATTGAAAAGCCGATCCGCTTGTGCGCGACCGCGACCGGGCATCGGTGCTCGTACGACCGACCGGTCCATCCGAGTTCGCAACCGCCCGGGAAGTACTGCCGCGCGTAATGGCCATACCGATGGAGGTCGGCGTGGGCAGCCTCTTCGTGCTCAGTGCCCTCGAGCCAGTTATAGGCAGAGGCGGCGGTGGACAGGGCCTGACGGATGGCATCTTCGGCCTCCTCGTCGTCGACGCCGGTCAGCATCACGCCTTGACCGAACTGTCGACGCGCCTGGCGCCTCAGTTCACTGCCATGCTCAACCGGCCACGGAACGGTCTCATCCGTCGTCATCACCGCGCGCCTCTTCGAACGCTTGAAACAGCTCGGCGACCTCGGGGCCCGATCCCGTTGCCGTGAACAGGTCCTTTTCGCGCTGCCCACCCCCTGCACGCTTGTGAATGACTCGAAGGCGTACCGATGAGTCTGGGAAAGTCCGCTCGAGCCACCTGCTGACGGCGATAGTGGCAGCACCGGTCGCAACGTTGGCGGAGAGGGCGATGATCGCCGGAACGAGCAGAGCCTCGCCCTTGCGGCCGCTCCAAGTCCGACGATCCGCGTCGTGGAGGTAGCCGGCGTCGACGCCGTCCGCGCGCAGCTCCTTGGCGAAGGTGATGCACTCATCGCGGTAGATGCCCGTGTCGCCGTCCAGGCCCTCGGGAAGAAGGACCACATCGTGCGGCAACTCGTCCAGCCCCTCGATCCAATCGTGATCCACTGGGACTCCGTACGGAGCTTGTGACTCATCGCTCACTGGTGCGGCCTCCTCTTCTCCAGACCTCGTAAGAGAGGCTAGAGGCCTGAAGTTGCAGTAACAACCGCAACTTCCACTAAATCACAAAGAAGCCTCTATTTCGGCCGGATAGAGCTGTGTTCTTGCTGTTTAGGCATCAGTGGGGGCATACTGCAACCTGTGATAGCGGACCTCACGTTGGACCTGCCCTGGGTAGAGCCAGCACCGGAATACGTCGATGACCTCATCGTGCGCCGCGGACGGTCCGACACGCTCACCTACCACGATGGCATCAGCTTGGAAGTCGTCGTACTCGACCCCTCCGAGTTTCGATCCACCAACGAGATTGTCGAGGCCGCGCGAGTGGGGGCGGCGCCTGGCCGAGTGGTTCTCGTCGCTGGAGCCGTACCGCTGGCATGGCGTGGGGATCTCCGAAATGCCGAGGTGAGCTTCGTGGACGTCTCAGGCGTCGCAGAGATCAACTGGCCGCGGCTTCGCGTGAGCGCCAAGCGATTCGGCAAGCCCGTCAAGCGACGTCGCTCATCCATGTCCCTTCAGAAGGGCCGGGGCTTGGTCGTCGAAGAGTTGCTCATCGCAGCATTCGACGAGGCGCTCCTGACGATCAGTGAGCTGGCTGAGCGGAGCGGAGTCGCGGTGTCGAGCGCTTCACGGGCTGTGACCCAGCTCGCTCAACACGGACTCGTCGTCAAGGAGCGCGAAGGCAATCGCGTGTGGGTCCGCGTCGTCGACCGGGTGGAGATCGCACGTCGTC
>JAPKDO010000499.1 GCA_028822535.1 Acidimicrobiales bacterium | reverse complement strand
TCGGCGCTGATCCCCTCGCGGGAGAACACGACCGCAACGGTGCGCCACAGGATCTTCAGATCGAGCCACAGCGACCGGTTGTCGACATACCAGACGTCCATTGCCAGGCGTTCGTCCCACGTCGTGGCATTGCGGCCGTTGACCTGCGCCCACCCGGTGATCCCCGGCTTCACCTCGTGGCGGCGCATCTGTTCTGGCGTGTAGCGGTCGAGATACTTCACTGGCAACGGGCGAGGGCCGACGAGGCTCATGTCGCCCTTCAGCACCAACCACAGTTCGGGCAGTTCGTCGAGGCTCAGCCGGCGGAGCCGCTCACCGAAGGGGATCAACCGGTCGACATCGGGCAGGAGCGAGCCATCAGCGCCACGCACATCGGTCATCGACCGGAACTTCACGAGTTCGAACGGCTCAGCGCCGAGGCCGGCGCGCGCCTGGCGGAACAACACCGGCGAGCCGAGTCGAAACCGCACGAACAGCCCAACCGCCATGAGCAGTGGCGACAGAACGACGAGTCCCATGCCACTGATCACCACGTCGGCCGCTCGTTTCACGACGCAGATCCTGCCCGACGTACCGGTCGCGGTGGGTCATCGGTCGACGCCGGCAGTGTCCGGGCCCCGATCAGTTGAGTCGTTCTGGCGGCATGGGTTTGCCGTAGAGGTACCCCTGCCCCATCTCGACGCCGAGGTCGAGGAGCGTGTCGCGCTGCTCGGCCGTCTCGATGCCTTCGGCGATGAGATGACACCCGGTGGTCGCAGCGAAGTGCACCAGGCCGGCGACCATCGCCTGGTGAGACGCTCTGGTGGAGAGTTCGGCCGTCCAGGATCGATCGAGCTTCACGAACGCAGGCTCGAGCATCACCACGTGCCGGAGACTTGCGAATCCAGCGCCGGCATCGTCGATCGAGAGACGAACATCAGGCCCGAACGACGACACCGCGGCCCGGACGGCGTCGTAGTCGTCGATCGCCTCGCGTTCGGTGATCTCGAGTACGAGGGGATCGACGGCGTCGCCGAGGATGGATCGAACCTCTGACGCTCGTTCGCTCAACACCTGCGGACTGACGTTGAGACTCAGGAAGCCGGCGGCGGGGCTCGCAGGTGCGCTCCGGATCGCCGACCCGAGCGTGGCGAGTTCGAGATCCGGCCCGAGCCCGGCGCCGGCGGCCACTCGGAACTGCTGATCGGGTCGTGATCCGTCATCGAACCGGGTGAGGGCCTCCGAGCCCACGACGCCGGAGGTCCGGAGATCGACGATGGGTTGGAACACCGTCCGGAACGACTGTTCGCGGATGGTCCGTTCGATCGACTGTCGTTGCGCTTGGTCCATCCGATCGGTCCGCCCGGTCAGCGCGGCGAGGTCGGCGACCGCCAGCCACGCAGCCCGGTCGCGCAGCCGGCTCGACACCCGAGCGACGAGCGCCTCCGGATCGAACGGCTTGGCCACGAAGTCGGTCGCTCCTGCCTCGAGGCCCCGCACCTCGGACCCGGCGGAGCAGTGGCCGGTGACCATGATGACCGGCGTCATCTCGGTTCGAGGCGAGGCCCGGATCTCCCGCAGCAACTCGACGCCACGTCCGTCGGGCAGTCGGTCGTCCAGGAGCACCGAGATCACCTCGACACGCTCGGAGGCGAGCATCCGCCGAGCTTCGGACAGCGAGCGAACGGCGATCGTCTGATAGCCGGCGTACCCGAACAGCGTGCTCAGGAACGCACGGACACTG
>JAPKDO010000155.1 GCA_028822535.1 Acidimicrobiales bacterium | reverse complement strand
GGCTCACCGTGGTCCGACTGCCCTCCGACCACTGATGCCGTGACCCGATGACCATCGACATCCTGCTCGTCGAGGACAACGACGGAGACGCCCTGATCATCGAAGAACTGTTCTCCGACGCCGACGTCGGCGGTCCGGTCCTCGTCACGCGAGCGGGATCGATCGCTCAGGCAGCGGACTTGCTCCAAACGGAATCGCCACCGACTTGCGTGCTGCTCGACCTCGGGCTTCCGGACGCGTTCGGCACCGAAGCGGTCGACGCAATGGCCTCGATGGCGCCGGCCCTCCCGATCGTGGTGCTCACCGGCTCCAACGATCCCGAACTGGCGAGCGAGGCGCTTCGCGCTGGCGCCCAGGACTACCTGGTGAAGGGCAGTGCGCTCGATGAGGAGATCGCGCGGCGAGCGATCCGATACGCCGTCGATCGGGCATCGCAGCTGCAGGCGCTGCGAGCATCCCGCGCCGAACTCCGGGACTTCGCGCATCGGGTGGCGCACGACCTCAAGTCGCCCATGTCGGTGGTCATCGGTGCCATCGACCTGCTTCAGCGTTCTCGCCCCGAAGACGACGACAACCCGATGTACGACATGCTCGGCCGATCGAGTCAGCGCCTGGTCGAGATGGTCGACCGGCTGCTGGAGTACGCCGACACTGCCGGCACCGACCAGATGCTGGCGACGGTCGACCTCGGGAGCGTGTTGGCATGGGTGACCGAGACCCTCGACTCGGCGCTCGACGGCACCGACCTCGTCGTCGATACAGAACTCCCGCCAGTCCACGCGAACGAGGTCGGCCTCCGGCATGTGTTCCTGAACCTCGTGACCAACTCGATCAAGTTCTCGGACCCGAGTCGTCCGCTGCGAATCGAGATCGCCACCGCTGACCCGGTCGACGACCACGTCTCGGTGGCCGTCACCGACAACGGTCGAGGGATCGCCCCGGAGCACCGACGATCGGTGTTCGGCGCCGGGTACCGGGTCGACGAGACCGAGCCCGGCACCGGCCTCGGTCTCGCGACCGTGCAGCGTACGATCAGCCTCATGGGCGGTCAGGTCTCGATCGAGGATTCGCCGGACGGTTTCGGGACGAGATTCTTCCTCTCACTACCGAGCCCGGACGATCCATCGACGTGAACACCGAGGCGCCCGAACGGGTGCAGGTCCTGATCGTGGAGGACGGGTCCGACGCCGCGGCACTCCTGCAGGCGCAATTGGCGCATCTCGGGCACGATGCGACGCATGCCCCCGATCTGACGTCGGCGGTGCTCGCCACCGAGGACGCAGCGTTCGACCTCATCTTCCTCGATCTCGGGCTACCCGACGTCAGCGAACCGCTCCACGGGGTCCGGACACTCGTACCGACTCGCACGCCGATCGTGGTCATCACCAACCGCAACGACGCAGAACTGGCCCTCGCCGCGCTCGATGCCGGGGCCGAGCAATACCTCATCAAGGAGCGCCTCGACGTCGATCGTCTCCACCACACGATCGACGCGGTCCTGCGCAGTCCCCGACGCCAGCGGCCTCCTCCGCTCGCGACCGTGGACCTCGATGCCGACGTCGACGATGCACTCGAGATGCTCGGGCTCCTCCTTCCCGACGTCTGCTGGACGATCGGTCTCGGCGACTCGGCCCCGCGAGGCACGAACGCGGCCGCGATCGCTGCGACGCTCGGGCTCGACGTGCAAGGACTCCGCCGTCGGATGGTCACCCTGGGGTGGAACGCCGTCGATCTCGAGGTCAGCGGAGACCTCGCGCCCCCTCACCCGGACGAACTCTGCGCTCATGGTGCCGACGAGCTGCGCTCGCAGCGATGCGTGGTGCTCACCGTCGGCGACCCGGTCGCGGTCGGCGTCGTCGTCGGTCTGTCAGGGGCGGACATCGGAGCGATCGACCCGACGAGCGCGGAGCTCCCGATCCGACATCTCGAACGCGCATTGCAGCGAGAGCAAGCCCGGATCGACGCACAACTCCGAGCCGACGCCGCAGCGAGTGCATCGGAGGCCGACGCCCTGACCGGGCTCCGCAATCGCCGCGGCTTCAACCGCGTCCTGCTGCTCGAGGAGAAGCGGACCCAGCGAGCACCCATGCTGGACGACACCATCTTCGTGATCGATCTCGACGGCCTGAAGCACGTCAACGACACCGAGGGGCACGAAGCAGGCGACCGCCTCATCCGACTCGCCGCCGAGACGCTGCGGCGTGCGATACGGGGAAGCGATCAGATCTTCCGCATCGGTGGCGACGAGTTCGTCATCCTCGCCACGGCATCGACCCCACCCGGCCCCGGAGCCCTGCTGGACCGACTCCGGTCGGCGATGGACGACGCAGGCGTGCGTGCGTCGATCGGATCTGCGACGCGCGCGGGCTCGGGCAGGACATTGATCGAGGCGTTCAGCGACGCCGATGACGCGATGTATCTCGACAAGCGATCCCGCAAAGGCGGGGAGCGCCGCTGACGGGTCAGGCGACCGTGCCGACCAGGATTGCCGGGTTGTTCGACACCGGCACACCACCGGCGGTCTCGACCGTGATGGCCAGCGCCTCAGTCGTCGGGTCGAGGTGGAACGCGACGACGTCGGGCGAATGCCCCAACACGCCCAGCGACACGACGACGCCCTCGCGAACGCCCCACAACTGGTAGGTCTCACGGGCGTCGAGCGCCGGTAGGGACGTTCCGAGCAGGAAGCCGGACCCGTCGGAGTGCACAGCGGCGGTTGCAGAGATCGGCTCGTCGTCCGGGGACGAGAGACTCACCTGCTTCGCAGAAGGATCGTTGAGTGCGTCGCGTGCGAGCGTTTCGATGGAGGCGGCGGCGAGCTCGCCGGGGTCCGACGGCGTTGCGTCGTCGGCACCGATGAACGCGCCGGCGACGAGGCCGACCACGAGCAGGGCGGCCGCAGCGGCACCCAACAGGACGGGTCGGCGATCACGACGGTCGCGTCGCTGCGCCAATTCGTCCGTCGCGACCGGGGCGGGACGTCGCCCGGTCAACCCGGCCAGATCGAGTTCGGGCGGGGGTTCTTCGAGCGTGTCGGCGATCTTCGACCAGACGCCCTCCGGGGCGGGGGCCCCCGAGTACGCGAGCATCGCTGCGACCTCTCGATGGTCGGCCACCTCGGCCGAACAGCGGGGGCACTCCGGGAGATGGGCCTCGATCGCATCGCGCTCGTGGTCGTCGACCGCGTCGAGCGCATAGGCCCCGAGCAGTTCCATGATCTCGTCGTGCGAAAAACCCATCATCAACCGATCCCGACGGCGGTCAGTTCGCCGCGCATCTTCTTGAGTCCAGCGCGGATCCGGCTCTTGACCGTCCCCTCTGGAGTGTCGAGCAGGTCGGCCACCTCACGGTACGTGTGGCCGCCGAAGTAGGCCAACAGGATGGCCTCGCGTTCACCATCAGGGAGTTCGCGCAATGCGTTCTTGACCCGGTCGCCGACGGCCAGGTCCCAGACCTCACGTTCGAGGTCGTAACCGGCCTCGGCTGCGAGGGTCAGCTCTTTCTCCTCGCGACGGCGCCGCGAGGACTCGGAGCGGATCAGGTCGACGCTGCGGCCGTGACATTGCGCCAGCAGATATGAACGGAGGGAGCCACGCTGCGGATCGAACCGATCGGGGTCGTTCCACAGTCGGAGGAAGACCTCTTGCACGATCTCCTCGGCCAGCGTCCGGTCTGACAGCAGACGGCGCGACAACGCGAACACGGCGCCGGCGTGGCGCCGATAGACCTCGGCGAGCGCATCCTCGTGGTAGCGCCCGATGGACACCACGAGAGTGGCGTCGCTGGCTTGTTCGAGTTGATCGACCGACATCGATGAGTTCTTCGGCGCGGACCGCCCGGTCGGATGATCTGATCTGGCCAAAATGACTCCCTAGGAGCGCTCGAAGCGGCTCACGAGCTCCACATGGGGGGTCTGTGGGAACAGGTCGATCGCGGTGGTGGTCCGTCGCTCGTACCCCGAGTCCGCCAGGAGGCGGGCATCACGGCCGAACGAAGCGGGATCGCAGCTGACGAGGACGACACGGTCGGCCTCCGTCGCGACGATGGACCTCACGACATCGGCGCCCAAGCCGGCCCGAGGAGGGTCGGCGACGACGATGTCCGCTGCAGAAGGGTTCCATTTCTGGGCTGCCACCCGGACGATCTGCGCATCCAGGTGGGCGAGATTGTGACGAGCATCGGCAGCCGCCGCGTGGTTCGACTCGACGTCCATCACGGTCATGCCATTCCCAAGGCATGCCGCAAACAGACCAACGCCGCCGTAGAGATCCACGAGGGTGCCGCTCCCCCATCGACCGTCGCCCGCGTCACGCACGGCAGCGACCAGCGCGGCGGCGCCGTCGGTGCGGGTCTGGAAGAATGAATCGGCCGAGATCCGGAACGCGTGCCCTTCCACCACGTCGGTGAACCACGCTCTGCGACCCTTCCGGAGCTGGTCGGCTCCGATCACCCGTACGTCCGCGGGCAACCGCACGTTCTCCGGCACTCGAGGGTCGAACCGCACCAGGCGCTCACCGGTCTCTGCCCCGATCCGCAGCGTCACCTCGGTGGCGTCGCCGAAGTCCCCCTCGGCGATCAGTTCCTGGAGACCGGGGTGAGCGACCATGCAGGAATCGACGGGCACGGCGTCGTGGCCACCCGGCGTGCGGAACGCTGCCCGACCGTTCTCGACGAGACAGCGGACGGTGGTGCGGAACGCCTCGACGGGCAGATCGGGACCGGCGCCGATGGTCCCTTCGACGTCGTCGAACTTGCCGATACGGCGCAAGCTCTCCTCGGCGATCCGCGCCTTGAGCGACCGCTGGGCACGCGGCTCGATGTGTTGCCAACCACAGCCTCCGCACCCGGAAGCGACGTGCGGACAGGGCGGTCGGACTCGGTCGGGGCTGGGGACGATGACGGTGTCGACCACGCCCCGCAGCATCCGCTCGCGGTCCTCGGTGACCTCGACGACGACCTCGTCGCCCGGGACTCCGCCCCGGACGAACACGACGCGGCCGTCGGGGGCGTGGCCGAGACCGTCGCCACCCGCGGCGACATCGGTGATTGCGACGTCGACGGTGTGCACGAGCGTCACCGTAGGGGGTTCGCATCGCCGCGCCCGGGACGGCAAGGATGGCGGCCATGGAACGCCCGGGCACCGACCGCACCATCGAGATCGCCCCCTCGGTGCTGCCCGCAGACTTCTCCCGACTCGGCGACGCGGTCACCGACCTCGCGGCCGCCGGCGTGGACCGCATCCAGTGGGATGTCATGGACGGCCGCTTCGTGCCGAACCTCACGTTCGGCCCCGACGTGATCGCCGCGTGCCGTGACCGCACCGATCTCCTGTTCGAGGCGCACCTGATGATCGAGGAGCCCGACGACCTGCTTCCGCTGTGGATCGAGGCCGGGTGTGGATTGCTCATCGTCCATGCCGAAGCGTGCCGTCATCTGCATCGCACGCTGGGACGTATCCGAGGCCTCGGCGCTCGGGCGGCGGTGGCGCTCAACCCGTCGACGCCGCCGGAGACCATCGAACACGTGCTCGACCTGTGCGACATGGTCCTGGTGATGACCGTGAACCCCGGGTTCGGCGGCCAGAAGTACATCGGGACCATGGAGCCGAAGATCGCCACCGTCCGTCGGTGGATCGTCGACGGTGGCCACGACTGCGACATCGAGGTCGACGGCGGCATCAGTCCGGCCACGATCTCGGGCGCTGCAGCGGCCGGAGCCAACGTGTTGATCTCGGGGTCGTCGATGTTCAAGGACCCCGAAGGTCTCGGCCATGCCGTGGACGGACTGCGGCGCCTCGCCAAAACCGCAGCGTCCGGTATCTGAGGACCCTGGTCGACATGCATCGGGCACGGAACGCCACACTCGCCGTCGCGCTCACCGCAGTCGCGCTCGGCGCGTGCGGCAGTGGCGACGACGACCCCCAGGTGGCGTTCTGCGACGCAGCCTCCGACACCGAGTCGTTCGAGGCGATCTTCGAAGACTTCGATCCATCCGACGTGCCCTCCGCGATCGACGCGTTCCGCGAGGCCCGCGACACCGAGATCGACCTACGCCGTGATGCTCCTGAGGCCGTGCGCGCCGACATCGATCTCCTCGTGCAGTTCCTCGACGACCTCGTCGACGGGCTCGAGGCGATCGAGCCCGACACCACGACACGCCCGGCGATCTACGAGGAGATCAGCACCGACTTCGACCGGATCGAAGCTGCGAGTGAACGGATCGAGACCTACGTGACCGCCAACTGCGCAGTGGCCGAGGACTCCTGACCGACGAAGTGGGTTTGTCCCGACGAAGTCGGGCTAATCGAGATCAGGCCGGCGGTTGACGAGCCAGCTCGGACGAAGGGCGAGCCGGTGAGCAACCGCAACCGTCGAGGAGACCGACGAAGTCGGGCTAATCGAGATCAGGCGTCTCCACGCGTGGCGATGACCTTGTCGACCATGCCGTAGTCCTTGGCCTGATCGGCCGTGAACCAGCGGTCACGCTCGGAGTCCTCGGTGATCTGTTCGAGCGTCTGGCCGGTGTGCTCGGCGATGCGCTGCGCCATGAGCTTCTTGATGTGGGCGAGCTGTTCGGCCTGGATCGCGATGTCGGCCGCCTGGCCCTGGAAGCCGCCGGAGGGCTGGTGCATCATGATCCGTGCGTGGGGCAGCGAGTACCGCTTGCCCTCGGCGCCGGCGCAGAGCAGGAACTGCCCCATCGAGGCGGCCAGGCCCATGCAGATGGTCGACACGTCGGGACCGACGAAGTTCATGGTGTCGTAGATCGCCATGCCGGCCGTGACCGAGCCACCCGGCGAGTTGATGTAGAGCCAGATGTCTTTCTCGGCGTCCTGGCCCTCGAGGTAGAGCAGTTGGGCGCAGATCTGGTTGGCGATGTTGTCGTTGACATCGGTACCCAGGAACACGATGCGGTCCTGGAGCAGCCGGTTGTAGATCTGGAACCCGGGATCGCCGAATCCGGGGAGGTCGGCGGCGAGCGGAGACGGAAGCTGTTCGGTCACGACGGCGAATCTAGCGGCGTGCTCCACGAACTCCGCGCGGCGGTAGCTTCTGCCCCGAGGCATCAGTGGTGGAATTGGCAGACACGCGGGGTTTCGGATCCCTGTGCGACGCGGCGCACCAGTACCGTCCGACCTGAGCATCAGTGGTGGAATTGGCAGACACGCAGGGTTTAGGTCCCTGTGCGCGAAAGCGTGTGTGGGTTCGAGTCCCACCTGATGCACGTGTCGCCTCCGGCACGGACCGGTGCCGGTCTGGTGGCCGAGCCGTTTCGAGGTCGACAACTTGCGGCGTGCGCTGCTGGTGCCGGTGCCGGTCTTGCGGGCGATCTCCGCTCGGGCAGGATTGGCCGATGCCCGAGGGACACACGATCCACCGACTGGCGCGTGATCTGTCGAAGGACCTTCGGGGTCGAGCCGTCGCGACGACGTTCCGACAGGACCGCTTCGCCGACGCCGCCCGGCGACTCGACGGCCGGTCGCTCGATCGCAAGTCGGCGAACGGCAAACACCTGTTCCTGCACTTCGACGGCGCCGAGATCGTCCACATCCACCTCGGGCTCTTCGGGAAGTTCCGACGACACGCGGGACCCATTCCGGAGCCGTCGGAAGCGCTCCGCGTCCGATTCTGCGGCCCAGACGTCGCCTGGGACCTCACCGGCGCCATCACCTGCCGACTCCGAGGTCCCGAGGTCCTCGACGAAGTCGCCGAGACGCTCGGGCCCGACCCGCTGCGTCGGGGAGCGAGGGCCGAGGACTTCGTCCAACGGGTCGGTCGGTCGAGGAAGCCGATCGGCGCGCTCCTGCTCGATCAGGCCGTGATCGCCGGAATCGGCAACGTCTACCGAGCCGAGATCCTCCACCTCACCGGCATCCACCCGGCCACCGAGGGCCGAGCGCTGACCGAGGAACAGGTACGCGATATCTGGGACGTCACGGTCGAGCAACTCCGCCTCGTCGTGAAACGTGACCGCATCGTGACCGTGCCGATGCGCGGGCGGAAGATGAGCTCGATGACACGAGAGAACTCGGTGTTCGTCTACAAGCAGGCTGAGTGCCGGACGTGCGGCTCGCCGGTCGAACACAGCGACATCGGTGGCCGCAACATGTTCGCCTGCCCCCGCTGCCAGCCCGCCGCATGAGAGTCGAATGGCCGGTCGACCTCCGCGACTGGTGACACCTCCGCAATCTGGCGACATCTGACCTGCACCGTGGATGGCCAGCTGTCGCCAGATCGATCAGAGGTGGGCCAGGAGGGCACGGAAGGCTCGGCCGCGGTGCGACATCGCGTGCTTCGCCTCGGCCGTCATCTCGCCGAATGTGTCGCCGTCACCCTCGTCGGGGACGAAGATCGGGTCGTAGCCGAAGCCGTTTGTTCCGCGGGGAGCGTCGGCGATGCGACCCTCGACCGTGCCGCGGACGACGTGCTCCTGACCGTCGGGCCAGACCACCGCCGCCGCAGCGACGTAGCGGCCGGAGCGCGCAGCGCCCGACACTCCCTCGAGCTCGCGCAGGACACGCGGGATCCAGTCGGACTCCTCGGTCCAGCGAGCGGAATGGATCCCGGGCCGGCCGTCGAGCGCGTCGATCTCGATGCCGGAGTCGTCGGCCATGGCGACCACGCCGCGCGCGGCGACCAGAGCGCGCGCCTTGATCAGCGCGTTCTCCTCGAAGGTCGTCCCGGTCTCCTCGACGTCGGGGTCCTGCGCCTCGATGACCCAGCCCGGGCCGAGGATGTCGGCGACCTCCTCCACCTTGTGGGCGTTGCCCGTGGCGAACAGGATCGGCGTCGGAGCCACCGGGCGTTCAGCGGCCCGGACGGGCGGGCGGCGGTTCGGCGACGTAGGCCTTCTGCGCCTCGACCAGCTCGCTGATCCCGCCGGTGGCGAGGTCGAGCAGACGGTCGAGCGCCGGACGTCCGAACGCCGCACCCTCGGCGGTCCCCTGCACCTCGACGAAGTCGCCGTCGGATGTCATGACGACGTTCATGTCGACCTCGGCTCGCGAGTCCTCGACGTAGGGCAGGTCGCACACGGGTTCGCCGTCCACGATGCCGACGCTCACGGCCGCGCAGTACGCGGTGAGCGGGTTGGTCTGGAGTTCGCCAACCTCGACGAGCCGGGCGAAAGCGTCGCTGAGGGCCAGATAACCGCCGGTGATCGACGCGGTCCGGGTGCCACCGTCGGCCTGGAGCACGTCGCAGTCGACGATCA
>JAPKDO010000498.1 GCA_028822535.1 Acidimicrobiales bacterium | reverse complement strand
GACCAACAGCCCACGTCCGCCGGTACGGAGGGGATCGTCGAGATCCCACCGATCGTCGGCTTCCTGTTCGGCCTCGACGTCGACCTCGTTGGCCACGTCGACATGAATCCCCGACGCGTCGAGTTCGGCGGCCACGGTCGGCGGACGACCTTCCGACGGCGATTCGCGAACAGCGTTGGCACCGAGTTCGCTCATCACGACGAGCAGTTCGTCGGCTGTCTCGTGATCGACTCCCGCGTTCTTCAGCCACTCCGCGAACTCCCGGCGAACGACCGACAGATCGGCCAGGTCGTCGATCGGACGGGCCGAGAATCGTTCAGGAGTGAGTGGTTGCACAGGCATCAGCGATCTTCACCACACGTACCCACGGACACGACCCCATAGAACGGAACCGATGCACGACCTTCCTTCTCGCTCCGCCGTCGCCGTCTCTGTACCTGCGACTCATGCCCATCTCCGTCACCTGCGCGTCCTCGCCGCGACGGTAGCCGCCGATCTCGGCTTCGCCGTCGATGCGATCGAGTCGATGCGCGTCGCCGTGGACGAGATCTGCGCGCTCGCCATGGCCGACGCCACCGACGACGCCATCCTCACCATGACCATGGAGTCCCTCGCGGACGAAGTGCTACTCACGGGCGTCTGCGGTCCTGTCACCGCCGATCCCGAGATCGACCCGATCGCAGCGCAACTCCTCGAGAGCGGCGCCACCGCTCACTCGCTCGTCCGGGAGGGCGACGACTGCCGATTCGACCTGCGGATCGAGCGGCCCGCCGTCGAGGGCAGCGGCAACGATGTCCGCTGACCCGCGTCGCGGGTCAGCGACGTTCGAGGAGTACCAGCGAACCGGGTCGAGGCGGATCCGCAACGCGCTGGTCGAGGCGAACCTCGAGCTCGTCGACTACTACGTCACCCGGTTCGGTCGCGGCCAGGTCGACGGCGACGACGTCCGCCAACAGGCGTTCATGGCGTTGATCAAGGCGGTCGAGCGGTTCGATCCCGACGTCGGCGTCACCTTCAAGACATTCGCCAACCGGACGATCGAGGGCGAGTTGAAGCGCCTGCTCCGCGACAAGAGCTGGTCGGTGCGGCCACCGCGGAGTCTACAGGAGCTCGCGGTCCAGGTCCGACGAGTCGAGCCAGAACTCACCCAGGAACTCGGACGCACCCCCCGGGTCGAGGAGCTCGCGGAACGCACCGACGAGTCGGTCGACCGCGTGCTCGAAGCCCTGTCGACCGGCGGCGCATTCCGGGCAGACAGCCTCGACATGCCCGTAGGTGACGGATCGATCACCAAGGGGGCGATGATCACCGGCGAGGCGGGCGACATGTCCGACGTCGAACGACAGGTCGACATCGAGCGCCTGCTCGAGGGACTCGACGAACGCGATCGCGAGATCGTGCGTCTGCGGTTCGTCGAGCGCCGGTCCCAACAGGAGATCGCGGACCATCTCGGGGTCTCGCAGTCGTACCTGTCCCGGCTGCTCCGTCAGACGTTGTCGACGCTCCGGAAAGAGATCGAAGACCGCGACGCCTGAACGCGGGTTGGAGCGACCCGGACCACCGTGGTCCGGGTCGATCTCCGACGATCAGGTGGTTGCGGCCACCTTCTCCTTGAACTTCGAGCCGACCTTCACCTTGGCGGTGTTGGCGGCCTTGATCTGCAGCGCTTCGCCTGTCTGCGGGTTCTTGCCGGTACGGGCGGCGCGATGGCCCCGCTCGAACGTCAAGAAACCGGGCAG
>JAPKDO010000154.1 GCA_028822535.1 Acidimicrobiales bacterium | reverse complement strand
CGGCCTACGTGACCGTCGACGCCGTGGTGTCCCTCACGAGCGATCGTGCCGCTGACCACAGTTCGCTCGGAATCGGGTTGGCTGCCCTCAGCCTCGTGGTCATGCCCGTGGCGTCGATCGTGGAACGGCGCCTCGGCCAGGAGTTGGGTTCGGCCAGCGTCGTGGCCGACTCGAAGCAACTCCTACTGTGCAGTTACCTGTCGGCCGTGCTTCTCGTGGGTCTCGTCGTCAACTCCACGTTGGGTTGGTCGTGGGCCGATCCGATCGCCGGTCTGTTCATCGCCGGCCTCGCGGTACGCGAAGGACGCAGCGCTCTGCGCGGGGACGTCTGTTGCAGCTCGCCGGTCGCCGTCATCGCCGACGACGACGACGCCTGCTGCGACTGACCTGGAGCTACCTCGGATCGTCGTTGCAACCACGTGCCGGGTCACCGGCGACGCCTGCACCGTCCGGTGCCTGGCCGGGGGGAGCAGTGTGCGTGAAGTCGGTGTTGGCATGGCCACCGGCTGGACCCTTGCCGGGACGAAGATTGTTCGGGTCCTGGCCCGGAGCGGCCTGGTGCGAGTGGTTGTCGTCTCCGTAGCCGCAGCCTGGACGAGGCGTCTCGGCGGCGGCTACTCCGACGAACGAGGTGGCGACGAACGCCGCTCCAGCTGCGACGCTGGCAAGTGATCGAGTCATCATGCGGGACATGGCCAGACCTGTACCCGACGCTGCGGAACTCCTAGAACTTCTGTGCCTCGCCGGTGCTCAGCCGCCGATGGTCTCGCCATCGGGGACGCGACCGCCCTCGGGTCCCAACTCGACGTCTCCGACGACGGTGACCCCTCCGCCGAAGGTCCAGTCGCCACGTACCACCAACGACGTCGCCCCGACCATGCTTGGCGGGCCGGCCGGGAACCGGGCGTCGAAGTCGGAGACGGTCTTGTAGCTGGCGGAGAGTTCGACGAACGGCAAGACCTCGAATCGGCGGGCCATCCGGAAGTCGTCGGTCAGTTCGTAGCAGTCGCTCCGGACGAGGAGGAGGTCGTCGGTCGTCTTCACGGGGATGAATCGGTCGCGGGTGACGGTGACCGTGGTGGCGTCGTCGAACACCTCGATCGCTGCGCCCATCGCCGTCTCCAGTTGGACGACGGCCGGGCTGTCGGAGTCGGTCGGATCGACGGTCTTGCGGTTGACGATGACGGGGAGCGAGAGGTTCCCGTTCCGGGCGCGGAGCGCCTCTCGCATGCGCTCGACGTCGAACCAGAGGTTGTTCGTCGACATGTAGGCGTGGCGGTCGATGTCGCCGACCTCGTCGGGCGGGGTCTGCGCGGTCTCGCGGAGGATGAGCCGGCCGTCGGCGTTGCGGACGGCGAAGTGGCCGCCCTTCCGGTCGCTGTCGGTCCGCTGCACGGCTTCGAGCGCGAACGGCGCGCCCGTACCCGCGAACCACCCGGCCATCGTCGCGTCGGGGACGGCGCCGAGGTTGTCGGAGTTGGCGATCATCACCCGGCGGTAGCCGAGGTCGTGGAGCAGGTCGAGGAACCCGGCATCGTGCATCACGGCGTAGACGTCGCCGTGTCCCGGAGGGCACCACTCGAGATCGGGGTCGGCGTCCCAGGTCACGGGACGGAGGTCGTCGGCGCGGAGCTTCGGCACCTTGTTCTGATACAGCTCGACGGGGACGTCGGACGATGTGATCTGCGGGGTCGCGGCGAGCGCCGCGAGCGAGTCGGCAGATGTACGGAAGGAGTGGAGGAAGGTGAGCGGGAGTCGGGCACCGGTGGCCTCACGCAGGTGAAGGATCTGGCGGACCATGATGTCGAGGAACGAGAGTTCGCCTCGGACGGGCAGCAATGACTTCGCTCGGTCCATGCCCATGGACGTGCCGAGCCCGCCGTTGAGTCGGATGACCGCAGTCGTGTCGAGCGCTGCGCGGTCGGTGTCGGTCGGATCTGCGGACGGGAGATCCGGAGAGTTGTACGGTGTGATGTCCGCCTCGTGGATCATCCCGGAGCCACCGGCACGGACCTGATCGACCTGACTCTCGAACACGTCGATCGCCGTCTTCCCGACGTGTGCCGCCTGCATGATCTCTCGTGCCGTGCTCATGGTCGCATCATGCCTGTTGTGACCGTTCAGGAGGCAACCGCGGACGAAGCGACACACGGTGCATGACAGACTCGCCGCCGCACATCGCGATCGAGAGGGATGCTCATGACGACGTTGCCTGATCGGCCGAACTCCGCCCTGGTCGTGATCGACGTGCAGAACGACGTGGTCGCCGATTCTGTCGACCGCGATGTGGTGCTGGAGAACATCAACGCCCTCGTGAAACGGGCACGCGCCGCCGGCGTCGACGTCGTGTGGGTCCAGCATCACGACGACAACCTCGTACGCGACACCGAAGGCTGGAGCCTGGTACCGGAGTTGGTTCCCACCGAATCCGAGCCGGTGGTGCACAAGTCGTATGGCGACTCGTTGGGGGACACGGACCTCGAATCGGTCCTCGCGGAACGAGGTGTCGGAGCCTTGATCGTCACGGGTGCCCAGACCGATGCATGCGTTCGCTCGACGTTGCACGGCGGTTTCGTGCGTGGCTACGACGTCACATTGGTCAGCGACGCGCACACCACCGAGGACCTTCGTCCATACGGCGCGCCGGCGCCGGAAGCCGTCGTTGCCCACACCAACCTGTACTGGCAGTACCAGACGGCCCCGGGACGCCGCGCCGAGGTCGTCCCGGCCGAGTCCATCGAGTTCTGAGCGGATCGCGCATCGTGGCGGTGGCCCGGGTGGTGGTGCACGTCCAGCCTGGAGCGCGACGACCCGGGGTCGTCGGCCGACACGGTGATGCGTGGAAGATCCGGGTGTCCGCACCGCCGGTGGACGGAAAGGCCAACGCTGCGGTCGTGGAGCTGTTGGCGGAGGTGCTCGGGACGAAGCGGGCGCACGTCGAGGTCGTGCGCGGCATGACGGCGAGGCGCAAGACGGTGGACGTGCACGGCCTCGACGGCGCCCGCGTCGATGCGTTGCTCGCCGAAGCGAGTCGTCGGGCCTGATGGCCCGAGGTCGCTAGACCCCGGTCTCGCTCCGGGATGCGTGTTCGTGCGCGTGGGCGATGGCGGCGTCGAGGTCGTCGAAGAGATGGTTGTGGTGCGCGAGACGGTCGATCGCCCCGACCTCGGTGAGGAGCTTCAGGTGATCGGATCGCGGCCCCTTGAGCAGCACGGTCGTCCCGTGGGTCTCCAACTCCTGGATGAGCTCGCCGATGGCCTGGGCGCCGGTGGCGTCGAGCACCTGGAGGTCGGGGAGGCGAAGGATCACGACCCGCACGTCGGCATCCGGCGTTGGTGGCGGGTTGCCAGCTGGATGGCGGCGAGGGCCATGCCGAGTCCGATGACGTCGGTGAGCATGTGCCCGGCGTCGGAGAGCAGGGCGAGCGAGTTGGTGAGGATGCCGCCGACCGCTTCGACGACGAAGAACGCGCCGATGAGCACGAAGGAGATTGCCAGGCGCTTCTGGTGGCGCGCCCCGGCCCGCAGCGCGCCAGCACCATGGCTGTGACCGTGGTCGTGTCCGGCGCCCATCACCGGTCTCCGGCGCTGTGGGCTAGGTGCTCTCGCGAGAGGTCGAGCAGCATCCGGACGTGCGCGTCGTCGAGGCGGTAGTAGATCATCCGTCCGTCGCGCCGGTTGCGCACGATGCCAGCCGCCTTGAGCAGCCGCATGGCGTGGGAAACCGTGGTCTCGGAGACGTCGACGGTCGCCGCGAGGTCACACACGCACAGTTCGCCGGCCTCGAGCAGGGCGTAGAGGATCCGCACCCGGTTGGGCTCGCCGAGCAACTTGAACCCGTCCGCCAATGCTTCGGCTTCGTCGAGGTCGATCAGTCGTTCCCGGGTGGCGGCGACCCGCTCGGGGTCCACCGCCCGGACGGCGCATTCGTCGATCGACACGGCATTTCCTGATGTCTTCACAATTGCGAAGATGTCAGATCATCGGGTCGAGCGCAAGCGCGGACTCGTGGACGACTGGGGACCGTGACTCATCTCGTACATACTGTACGACTTCGGATCGGAGGACGTGTGAGCAGGAACGTGAAGTTGTCGATGGGACTGGTGGTTGCCGCGATCGCGGTCGCGTTGATCGCTGCGTCGGGCTCCGACGATGGCGGGGGTGGGTCCGGGACAGAAGGTGCGTCGGCGTCGGTGGTCCCTGAGGACAGCCGGCGTCTGTCGACGGGGTCGAGTGATGTGGTGTTCGTCGAGTTCCTCGATTTCGAATGCGAGGGGTGTCGCGCGGCATTCCCTGCGATCGAGGAGCTGCGGGCCGACTACGGCGACCGCGTCACGTTCGTGGTGCGCAATTTCCCGCTCCACAACAACTCCGTCGCGGCCGCCAGTGCCGCCGAGGCCGCGGCCGAACAGGGGGCGTTCGAGGAGATGTACGTGCGGCTGTTCGAGACGCAGACCGAGTGGGGCGAACGATCCGACTCCCAGGAAGACGTCTTCTTCGGGTTCGCCGAAGACCTTGGTCTCGACATGGCCGAGTTCCGGCGCGTGTACGACGACCCGACCACCGTCGCCAAAATCGAACGGGACCAGGCGGACGGACGGGCGCTCGGGGTCACGGGGACTCCGACCTTCTTCCTCGATGGCAAGAAGCTCGAGCCGGAATCGTTCGACGACCTCGTCGCTGCCATCGAGCAAGCCCTCGGTGCCTGAACCGACAGCCCCCGATGCACCATCCGATCAGCCCGGTTCCGGGATGGTGGAGCGGGCGTTGCCGTGGGTGCTGGCGGTGGGTGGGACGGTCGGACTGATCGCCGCCGTCGTGTTGCTCGTCGAGAAGATCGCGCTGCTGGAGGATCCGTCCTACGTCCCGTCGTGCAGCATCAACCCGATCCTGTCGTGTGGATCGGTGATGCGGACGTCGCAGGCCGAGGCGTTCGGCTTCCCGAACCCGATCATCGGCGTGTCCGGATTCGCCGGTGTCGCCACGGTGGGAGTCGCGCTCCTCGCCGGTGCTGCAGCAAGTCGCTGGTTCTGGTTCGCCCTCCAGGCCGGAGTCGTCTTCGGGGTCGGGTTCGTGCACTGGCTGATCTTCCAGAGCCTGTATCGGATCGACGCGCTCTGCCCGTACTGCATGGTCGTCTGGGCGGTGATGATCCCGGTCTTCTGGTACACAACGCTGCGGAATCTGGGGGCGAGCAGCCTTGTCCGACATCGGCCGGTGCACCTGGTGAGGGATCTCCATGGGGTCGGTCTCACGTTGTGGTATCTCGGGATCGTCGGGCTTGTCTCCCAACGGTTCTGGGACTATTGGTCGACCCTGTTGCCCTGAGGAGGACGAGCCTGTGGATGTCGAACGCTTGCTGCCGAGAGGCTGGCTGGGATTGTTGAGCCTTGTCGGCGCGTGCGCGTTCTTCGGCGCCGCCGTCACCTACTTCGCCGTCGAACGCGCAGATGCGCCACCGGGAGCTTCGTCGGCCGATGTCGGCTTCCTCCAGGACATGATCACGCACCATGAACAGGCGCTGTCGTTGTCGACTTCGGAGTTGCTGAACGGCGATGCATCGGCGGTGCAGCTGTTCGCCCGGGAGATCCTCCAGCAGCAGTCCTATGAGATCGGGATGATGGATCGCCAGCTCGCCGAATGGGGGTTCTCACGCCAGAACCGCCCGGACGTGGCGATGGAATGGATGGGCATGACGTTCGCACCAAACGAGATGCCAGGAATGGCCGACGCGGACGAGTTGGCTGCCCTGCGCAACGCCGAGGGGAACGAGGCCGATGCACTGTTCCTTGCGCTGATGGCCGACCACCATCGTGGCGGCGTCGAGATGGCCGAAGCCGCGGCTGAGTCAGCGTCAGAGCCGTGGGTTCGAGACCTCGCCGCACGGATGGCCAGAAATCAGGCGATCGAGATCAACGAAATGGATGCAGCCCGAGAGCGGGTCGGTCTGACTGCGGACCCCGATGGCTACACGCCGGGCCCGTTCCACGAGATGGAACCTGCATCCGAGTCCGAATCCGAGGATCATGGGGGAGACCACGGCGGCTGACCGTGCGCCGCGACCGTCAGGGTGCGGGTGGAGTCTCGTCACCAGGTCCGATCTCGAGATCACATCCCTCACGCCGAGGGGCGGCGAGGTCGAGCGCCGCACGCCACGCCACGGTCTCATCGGGTGCGGGCTGGGCCATTGCCACCTCGGAGAGTATCTGGTAGTCGATCAACCATCCGGTGTCGGGGTCCGGCTCTCCTGGGGCGCCCGGACGAGAGTCCTGGATCACCACACGCACCACTTCGGCGTCGTCGAGCCAATAGCTGATCACCGGTACCACGCTGCGGTCGGCGGTGCCATCGTCGGGCAGCGCTACCTGCCGCCCCGACACGACGGACCCGTCACGGCGGGTGAACGGTTCGATCGGCATCGGCACGGCGCCGGTCTCGAGCGCAGCGCGAACCGTGGCATTGCCGTCCACGGGTGGAGCTCCGGACCGCAGGAACGAGGCGAGGTCAGCGCCGATCGTCGGCTGCAAGGAGGACATGGCCTCCGACAGCTGGTCATCCTGGATCGTGACCCAGCCGTCGAGGCCGAGGCGGTCGTCGAACAGCGCCGAATCGAGGTAGGTCGTGGCGCCGCGGTGCAACACCTCGGCACCGTTGTCGGCGATGAGCACGAAGGTCTCGTCGTCGTGGACCTGACCGGTGAAGCGACGGTTGGGTATCACGCAGTCGAGTACCGACGTCCCCAAGGCGCGGTAGCTGAATGCGAACCGGGCCTGCGGCGGCGCAACGTCGGTCGGTGACGGCGGGGGACTGCCTTGAGGCTCCGAGCGGTTCGAGCACGCCAGACCGGACATTGTGATCGCGGCGGCGAGGGCTGCGACTTGCAGACACCGGCGAGGAACGGCGACGCTGGCCATGTGGTACACGCTGTCACAGGAACCGTCGCAGTCGGTGTCGAGGAGATCTCGGCGGTGCCGTTCGAGTTCCGGATCGACGCGTGGATCCTCGTGGCCGGTCTGGCCGTCGGCTATCAGTGGGCGCTCCGGAATCTCGGTCCTCACCTGCCCGGCTTCGACGGTGCCGAACTCGCTCGGCTCCGTCGCCGCTTCCTGGCCGGGCTGCTGGTCTTGGCGGTGTCGGTGTCGTGGCCGCTCGACACGATCGGCGACGGGTACCTGTTCTCGATCCACATGGTCCAGTACCTGGTGATCTCCCTGGTGGCCGCACCGCTGCTTATCGCCGGGATGCCGGGATGGCTGCTGGTCGCGCTCACCGACCCAGTCCGGCCCCTCGCCCGGCTGGCGACCCGACCCGTCGTCGCGCTCGGCCTGTTCAACGCCGTCCTGGTGCTGAGCCACTGGCCGTCGCTGGTCAACGTGTACCTACGGGTCGACGCCGTGCACTTCGGCATGCACGCCCTGTGGGTGACCGTCGCACTGATCTTCTGGATCCCGATCCTCAACCGTGCTCCCGAACGGTTCCCCAAGCTCGGCCCACCCCTGCAGATGGGCTACCTGTTTTTGTCGTCGATCATCCCGACCGTTCCCGCGTCCTTCCTGACCTGGGCCGAGACACCGCTGTTCGACGAGTACACCAACGCGCCCCGACTGTGGGGCGTCACGCCGGTACAAGATCTCCAAGCGGCGGGTGCGGTCATGAAGCTCGGAGGCGGCATCGTCTTGTGGGCGATGATCGTCGTGATCTTCTTCCGATGGGCCAAGACCCAACAGGACGCACCCCCACGTCGCGTCGTCCAGACCGGGAGCTGAGCCGTGCTACATCTTCTCGCCGAGATCGAGTCACGAGGCACGGGACCGAACAACGGCGCCCTCCTCGGAGGCATAATCTTCCTGGTGGTCTGGCTCGTGTTGGTGACCGTCCAGATCCTCCGTCACCGTCGCAGGAACGCGCTGACCAAGCAGACGCCACCCGCACCCTCCGATCCCACACTCCCGGCGAATCAGCCGACAGAGGGTTCGTGAGACTCGCCGTCCTCGTCGTGGTCGTGGTCGTGCAGGGAGCTGGCGGCCCGAGCGGGGACGACGGGGGCGTGGCCGCTCTGGTCGCCGGAGTTCTGCTGCTGGTCATCGTCGTGGCCGGCGTGGTCGGGTTCGTCCGCAACGTGCGACAGAGCCGCCGACAGCGCTGAACCGTGCCGGCCATCGGATGCCCACTCTCCTCGCGGTGCTACAGAGCGAGAAGCACGAACGTGGTGGCGTTGAAGCCGACGTGCACGGCGATCGCCGCGCCTAGTCGTCCTGTCCGGACCACGGCGAGGGCGAAGACGAGCCCGGCCAACGTGAGCCCGGCGAACTGCAGCGGCTGGAAGTGGGTGGCACCGAAGAACACCGAGGAGCCCGCAACGGCGACCATCGTCGACCACCGGCGCCGCAAGGTCTCCAAAAGGAGACCGCGGAAGAAGAGCTCCTCCACAACCGGCGCAATCACCACAACGCCGATGCCGACCAACGCGAGGGCGATGCCGGACTCCCCGTCGAGCAGTTCCTCGGCCGGCTTCGACAGCTCGTCGACGTCGACCAGCCACGACAGCGGCCAGTACAGAACAGGAAGCAGCACCAGCTGGGTCAGCACGCCGACGAACAGCCCGACTGGTACGTCTCGCCATGCCAGCTCGTCCCGGAAGCGCCGCAGCGACGACGTGCGTTCGAGTCCCGACAGTTGCACGGCGAGCACGAGTGTCAGCCAGAATCCTGCTTGCCCACCGAGCAGTGCAGCGACCCCGGCGGTGTCGCCGACCGCCGCTCCCGCGATGCCGCCGGTGACCGCAGCCACCAGGACGGCAGCGACGTAGCCGGCCAGCACAAGGCCGGTGCCCCAACGTTCCTCGACGGCCGTCGTCAACCCCGGTACGACCAATGCCAGGGCTCGGAGGGGTGCGGGACCAGCCCCGTCCACGTCGAGCTCGCATCGAGAAATCGGTACGCCGGATGCTCTCGGTCGAGGAGGAGCGCGCCGTCGGCCGTGAAGTCGATCGCCAAGCCGTACTCGTGCAGCGACTCACCGACCCGTGCCGTCGGCGGACTGCACGCTTCGGGCGGGGAGGCGACAGGGTCCGGGCAGTTCTGGGCCCGCAGCCGGGCTTGCGCGGCGCGGTCGCGATGTCCGCCCCCACCGAGGCTCACCCCGACGACCCCGGCTTCGGCCAACAGCGTTCGTAACAACGGGGCGAGCCGTTCGTGAACCACGATGCCCTCGACCGACGCGAGAACCGGCGGCCCGCTCATCGGCTCCGAGCGTGCCGTCGGC